>JBHIDD010000103.1:0-8140 GCA_046759925.1 Kiloniellaceae bacterium | reverse complement strand
CCGCGCTCGGGGCGCTTGCGGAGCTGATCACGAAGAAGTTCGATGAGGACTGAGGAAAGAGCCAAACCGAGGCGCCGGGCCGGCGCCGCCCAGACCAAGACAAGGGTGCCGCGCGCCGGCGGTCAACGGGTCTTCGAGGGCCTCGGGGTTTCCCCCGGGGTCGCCATCGGCACGGCGCATCTGCGCGAAAGCGGCGAAATCCAGGTGCTCGAATACAAGATCCCCGCCGGCAGGGTGAAAGCGGAACAGGACCGGTTCCAGGGCGCGGTCGCCCGCGCGCTGCGTCAGGTCGGCAAGCTGAAGGCCAAGGCCCAAGGCTTTCACGGCGCCGCGGCCGAGGAGCTCGGCTTCCTGCTGGAGGCCCATCTGCAGATGCTGAAAAGCACCAGCCTGATCGGCGGCGTGGAGCAGCGCATTGCGTCCACCAGATGCAACGCCGAGGCGGCGGTCATGGAAGAAATCGGCGCGATCGCCCAGAACTTCGCCCAGATGGACGATGCTTACCTCAGGGCGCGCGGCCAGGAGGTCCGCGAGGTGGGTTCGCGCATCGTGCGCAACTTGACCAAAACGTCTTACCAAGGCTTCGAGTCCCTGGCGCCCGACAGCATCATCATCGCCGAAGAGATCACGCCGGCGGATACCGCGCTCATGGACCCGCGCCAGGTCTGCGGCTTCGCCAGCGTGCTGGGCGGCGCCGAGGGGCATACGGCGATCATGGCCCGATCGCTCGGCCTGCCGGCGGTGCTCGGCGTGGCCGGCCTGCTTGGCCAAATCGAGAGTGGCGAGACGGTCGTGATCGACGGCTCGAACGGCCGGGTCATCGCCAACCCGACGGCCGGGTGCCTCGCCGACTACCAGCGCCTGCGCAAGAAATTGGCGCGCGAGGCCCGTTCGCTGGCCCGCCTGCGCGACGTCGCGGCCACGACGCGCGACGGCACGCGGGTGACCTTGCAGGCCAATCTGGAGCTGCCCCGGGAGCTGGGCCAGGCGGTCGCGGCCGGGGCCGAGGGCATCGGCCTGCTGCGCACCGAGTTCCTCTTCATGAACCGCGCGGACCTGCCCGACGAGGAGGAGCAGTACGCCGCGCTCACCGAAATCATCGGCGGCATGTCCGGCCGGCCGGTCACCGTGCGGACCCTCGACATCGGCGGCGAGAAGCTGACCTACGCGCTGGGCGACCATCTGACCGAGGGCCAGAACCCGGCGCTCGGCTTGCGCGCGATCCGCCTGTCGCTCAAGGCGCC
This sequence comes from Kiloniellaceae bacterium, assembly GCA_046759925.1. Classification (GTDB taxonomy): domain Bacteria; phylum Pseudomonadota; class Alphaproteobacteria; order Kiloniellales; family J153; genus JBHIDD01. The sequence continues at coordinate 6,896 of JBHIDD010000103.1, read as the reverse complement.
CAAGCTGCTCGAGACCCAGCTCGCCGCCATGCTGCGCGCCGGCGCGGACGGCCCGCTTCGGATTCTGCTGCCGATGATCTCGACGCTCGGCGAGGTCCACGAGGTGCGCAAGATCCTGACGAAGGTGGCCAGGCGCCTCAAGCGCCGCGGCGTGAAGATCGCCCATCCCTTGCCGGCCCTCGGCGTGATGATCGAGGTGCCCGGGGCCGCGCTGGCCGCCGATTCGCTGACCAAGGTCGCCGACTTCTTCGCCATCGGCACCAACGATCTGACCATGTACACGCTCGCCATCGACCGCGCCGAGGAGCAGGTCGCCCATCTCTACAATCCACTGCACCCGGCGGTGCTGCGCCTGATCCGGTTCACCGTCGAGGCGGCCTTGAGGGCCCGCATCCCGATTTCGGTCTGCGGCGAGATCGCCGGCGATACGCGCTTCACCGCGCTGCTGCTGGGCTTGGGCGTGCGCGAGCTGTCGATGGCGACCAACGCGCTGCCGCGGGTCAAAAGCCGCATCCTCGGGCTCGACATGCGGGCCGCCGCCCAGCGCGCCCAGGCGATCATGGACCAGTTCGACTCGGGGCGCATCGCGGCGCTCTTGGACGACTTCAACGAGGCGGTATAGCCGCGCGCTCGTCTTCCGCTCGGGCGCCGCATTCGGTGCCCTTCGGCCCTTGCCGGGGCGGGCCCGCCCTGATACATCACCGGCCGGAATCCGCCTCCGGGCGGGAGCTGCGTCGCAAGCCGGGCAACGCGCTGGGAAGGACGACGATGGCCGAGTTCACAGACTACAAGGTTGCCGATATTTCGCTGGCCGACTGGGGCCGCAAGGAAATCGACCTCGCCGAATCCGAGATGCCGGGCTTGATCGCCCTGCGCGCGGAATTCGGCGAGCGCAAGCCGCTTGCCGGCGCGCGCATCGCGGGCTCGCTGCACATGACGGTCCAGACGGCGGTCCTGATCGAGACCCTCAAGGCCCTCGGCGCCGAGGTGCGCTGGGCGTCGTGCAACATCTACTCGACCCAGGACCACGCGGCCGCGGCGATGGCGGCGTGCCAAACGCCGGTCTTCGCCCACAAGGGCGAGACCCTCGAGGAGTACTGGGAGTACGCCCACCGCATCTTCGAATGGGCCGACGGCGGCACCCCCAACATGATTCTCGACGACGGCGGCGACGCGACCTTGGTCGTCCATCTCGGCGTGCAGGCGGAGCAGGACCCCTCGGTGCTCGACGCGCCCGGGAACCAGGACGAGAAAGCCCTGTTCGCCGCGATCGGGAAGCGGCTGGCCGGCAAGCCGGGTTGGTACGCCGAGATCGCGGAAAACGTGCGCGGCGTCACCGAGGAGACCACGACCGGGGTGCACCGCCTCTACGAGATGGCGCGCGCGGGCACGCTCAAGGCCCCGGCGATCAACGTGAACGACAGCGTCACCAAATCGAAGTTCGACAACATCTACGGTTGCCGCGAGAGCCTGGTGGACGGCATCCGCCGGGCGACCGACCTGATGATGGCGGGCAAGGTGGCGGTGGTGAACGGCTTCGGCGACGTGGGCAAGGGCTCGGCCGCCTCGCTGCGCAACGCCGGCTGCCGCGTCATGGTCACCGAGATCGATCCGATCTGCGCCCTGCAGGCCGCCATGGAGGGCTACGAGGTCGTGACCATGGAGGACGCCGCGCCCCGGGGCGACATCTTCGTCACCGCCACCGGCAACATCGACGTCATCACCATCGACCACATGCGGGCGATGAAGGACCGCGCCATCGTCTGCAACATCGGCCACTTCGACAGCGAGATTCAGATCGAGGCGCTGCGCAACATGAAGTGGACCAACATCAAGCCGCAGGTCGACGAGGTCGCGTTTCCCGACGGCAAGCGGATCATCGTTTTGGCCGAGGGCCGGCTGGTCAACCTCGGCTGCGCCACGGGACATCCGAGCTTCGTGATGAGCGCGTCGTTTTCCAACCAGGTGCTGGCCCAGATCGAGCTCTGGACCCGGCCGGGCGAGTACGAAAACAAGGTCTACGTGCTGCCCAAGGCGCTGGACGAGAAGGTCGCGACGCTGCACCTGGAAAAGCTCGGCGCCAAGCTCACGAAGCTGACCAAGACACAGGCCGACTACATCGGGGTTGTGCCCGAAGGCCCCTTCAAGCCGGCGCAGTACCGCTACTGAGCCGGGGCCGTGGCCTCCCGGGACGCCCGCCGCCGGGCGCGCGCCTGACTGTCGATAACAAACTGAATTGACCGGTTTAGGTAACACATCAATTGACCGCTTCAGTTGCTGTTGTTGGGGCCGTGGACTCGTGGGGAAGGCTTTAGCCTTATCCACAAGTCCACGGCCCTGGCGCGCGTCGAAGCGGATCACGCGGCCTTTTTGTCGGGCTCGTCGATCGGCTCGCCTTGGGCTGTGTAGCAGGCCAGGCGCCGCGGGCCGTGGAAGACGGCGAGATGGCCGTCGGGGTATTCGTGGACCCTGACCCTGGCCTTGACGTAACGGTGGCGGCGGCCGGGACAGCAACGCTTGCCACAGGGCCGGCGGTTTCGGCTAACATGTCGGAAAAATGGGAACGGGGAGGCAACGCCGGTTCATGGCGATCGAAAATCCCTATCTTCTCTTCCTCGGCGACGCCGCCGACCAGCTCGCCGCCAAGACCGCCCAAGGCGTCGCCCAGTGGCGCCCCGAGTGGTGCCTGGGCCAGTTGCGGCTGCCCGGCTGCAAGGCCGACCTGGACCTGCCCGAGATGACCCCGGAAGAAGCCGCCGAGGCCGGGGTGCGGACCCTCGTGGTCGGCGTGGCCAACCGCGGCGGGGTGATCTCGCAGGCCTGGATCGAGGTCCTGGAAGAGGCGCTCACCCTGGGCATGGATCTGGCCGCCGGCCTGCACAACCGCATGGCCGACGTGCCGCGCCTGACCTCGGCCGCCGGGCGCCACGGCCGCCGGCTGTTCGACGTCCGCCATCCGACCCGGAGCTTCGAGGTCGGCAACGGCAAGAGGCGCCCGGGCAAGCGCCTGCTCACCGTGGGCACCGACTGTTCCTGCGGCAAGATGTACACCGCGCTGTGCCTCGAGAGGGAGATGCATGCCTGCGGCATGAAGGCCGATTTCCGCGCCACCGGGCAGACCGGAATCCTGATCGCCGGGGACGGGGTCGCCGTCGATGCGGTGGTCGCCGACTTCATTTCCGGCGCGGTCGAGTGGCTGACGCCGGCCAACGAGCCGGACCACTGGGACGTGCTGGAGGGGCAGGGATCGCTGTTCCACGCCTCCTACGCCGGGGTCAGCATAAGCCTGCTGCACGGTGCGCAGCCCGACGCCATCGTGCTCTGCCACGAGCCGACACGCAGCCACATGCGGGGCCTGCCCGACTACCCCTTGCCCGGCCTCGAGGCCTGCATCGCGGCCAACCTGGAGGCGGCGCGGCTCACCAACCCGGAGGTTTCCTGCGCAGGTGTTTCGGTCGACACCTCGGGCATGGGGGCCGGCGCGGCGGACCGCCTGCTCAAGGAGATCGAGGACGACCTCGGCCTGCCCGCGGTCGACCCCTTCAAGGGCGGTGTCGGGCCCATCGTCGACCGGCTGAAGTAGCCGATGATGCGGCTCAGCGTCCGGCGCGAGTCCTGGCCGATCCGCGGCAGTTTCACCATCTCGCGCGGCGGCAAGCGCGCCGCCGAGGTGGTCGTCGTCGAGTTGGCCGAGCCGGACGAGGCCGGCGGGCAGGTCGTCGGCCGCGGCGAATGCGTGCCCTACCCCCGTTACGGCGAGGCGGTCGACGGCGTGGTCGCGACGATCGGGTCGCTCCGCGCGGCCATCGCCGGCGGGCTCGACCGGGACGGCCTGCAACACGCCCTGCCGCCGGGCGCGGCGCGCAATGCGCTCGACTGCGCCGTCTGGGACCTGGAGGCCAAACGCGCGGGCCGCCGGGTCTGGGAGCTGCTCGGGCGTTGTGCGCCGAAGCCGGTGGAAAGTGCCTACACCCTGTCGCTCGATACCGCGGAGGCCATGGGCCGCGCCGCGGCCGAGCACGCGCATAGGCCCCTGCTCAAGCTGAAGCTCGCCGGGCCGCAGGACCTGGCCCGGGTCGCGGCGGTCCGGGGCAGCACCCCGGCGGCGCGGCTCATCGTCGACGCCAACGAGGGCTGGAGTCCCGGCTTCTACGCCGAACTGGCGCCGCGGCTCGAGGCGCTCGGCGTCGAGCTGATCGAGCAGCCGCTGCCGGCCGGCGCCGACGCGGCGCTCGCCGCCATGCCGCGCCCGGTGCCGGTCTGCGCCGACGAGTCCTGCCACGACGCCGCCTCGCTCGCCGAACTTGCCGGGCGCTACGATGCGGTCAACATCAAGCTGGACAAGACCGGCGGCCTGACCGAGGCGCTGAAGCTGAGGGCCGCCGCCGAAGCGGGCGGCTACGAGATCATGGTCGGCTCCATGGTGGCGACCTCGCTCGCCATGGCCCCGGCCACGCTCATCGCCCGAGACGCGAAGGTCGTCGACCTGGACGGCCCGCTGCTGCTCGAGCGCGACCGGGCGCACGGGCTCACCTTCGAGGGCAGCCTGATCCATCCGCCTGAGGCCGCGCTGTGGGGCTGACGGTGCGGGGCGGAGGGCCGGGATGAACCGTAACGAAACTCATAGGGGGCACGCATGAGCCTGGAGCCGAGCCTCGATGACGAGCTCCCGAGCTTCGTCACGCATCTGGAATGCGCGTTGACCGGCGAGCGCTACGAGGCCGGCCGGGTGCATGGCCTCTCGGCCGCGGGCAAGCCGCTCCTGGTGCGCTACGACCTGGCGGGCTTGGGTGCGGCGGTCGGCAAGGCGGACCTCGCCGGGCGGCGCGGCGGCTTCTGGCGCTTCCGCGAGTTCCTGCCCGTTGCCCGCGCGCAGAACGTGGTCAGCCTGGGCGAGGTCACGACACCTCTCGTCGCCCTGCCGCGCCTGGCCCGGGACCTGGGGCTGAAAGGCGACGGGCTTCTCGTCAAGGACGAGAGCCGCCTTCCCACGGGCTCGTTCAAGGCGCGGGGCCTCGCGCTCGCGGTCGCCATGGCCAAGGAGCTGGGGCTTTCCCGTCTGGCCCTGCCGACCGCCGGCAACGCAGGCGCGGCCCTGGCCGCCTACGCGAGCCGCGCGGGGCTTTCGGCCACCGTCTTCTGCCCGGACGATGCGCCGGAGATCAACATCTCGGAGATCGAACTGCAGGGCGCGACCGTCTACCGGGTCGACGGGCTGATCAACGACTGCGGCAAGCTGGTGGGCGCGGGCCGGGAGGCGGCCGGCTGGTTCGACTGCTCGACGCTCAAGGAGCCCTACCGCATCGAGGGCAAGAAGACCATGGGCCTGGAACTGGCCGAGCAGCTCGGCTGGGCGCTGCCGGACGCGATCTTCTATCCGACCGGCGGCGGCACCGGTCTGATCGGCATGTGGAAGGCCTTCGCCGAGCTTGCGGCGATCGGCTGGATCGGGACGCCGCGCCCGCGCATGGTCGCGGTCCAGGCCGCCGGCTGCGCGCCCATCGTCAAGGCTTATCAAGAGGGCGTAGAGCACGCCGCGCTCTGGCCCGACGCCCATACGATCGCCGCCGGCATCCGGGTGCCGGTCGCCATCGGCGATTTTCTGATCTTGCGCGCGCTGCGGGAGTCCGGCGGCTTCGGGATCGCCGTGCCGGATGCCGAGATCCTGGCCGCCCGGGACGAGGTGGCGCGGCGCGAAGGGCTCCTGCTCTGCCCCGAGGGGGCGGCGACCTACGCCGCCTACAAGAGGGCGCTCGCCGACGGCCGGGTCGCCAAGGATGCGCGCGCCGTGCTGTTCAACTCCGCCTCGGGCCTCAAATACCCCTTGCCCGCGGTCACCCGCCGCCTCGACCGCCACGGCCCCATCGACTACGCGGCGTTGTAGGGATCGCGGCCCCGCCGGCTGAGCGCCGGTGCGGCGTCTTCGGCGGCGTCGGCTTGTCGGCCGGCAGAGGCGGGGGCCGAGGCGGGCCCGGCTCTTCGGCATGATAGCCGCGAAAATCGCAGCAGGATCGAATTAAGTATGGCGTCCCCGTAATTCCGTAATTCAAAGTATGGCGTCCCCGTAATTCAATGGCGTCCCCGTAATTCAGCGAAGGGGCCTGCGGGCCGCGCTTTGCCGGCGGCGCGATGTTATTGGCCGTTATTGGCCGGGAATCGGTTGGAAACCCGTCGGCGGCGATATAGAATAAAGAATATCCAGAACATTCTTCCACGCTGGAGCCATGGCGCTGAACGTCAAGGATCCGGAAGCCGACCGCCTCGCGCGCGAGCTGGCGGCCCGCACGGGAGAGACGATCACGGAGACCGTGGTCAAGACGCTCAGGGAACGGCTGAAGCGCGAGACCGCAAAGACCCCGGTCAGCCTCAAGGACGAGATCCTGGCGATCAGCCGGCGCGCCGGCCGCTTGCCGCGGCAAACGGGCAAGGTCCCGGAGGCGATCATCGGTTACGACGACCGTGACCTGCCGCTGAGCTCTGTTCCTTAATCGCGTCGTCCCAGTCAGGCTGTCCACGCCTTTGAGGCTGTCGCCACCGGCCTCATGGCCGCGAATCTACGCCCGGCGGGCGGCGCCGGGTGAGCCGGCCATGCTTGCAGCGGCGCGCCAATCGGCTAGGCTCGTGCCGGGGCGAGGACACGTCGAGGCGGGGCCCGAATGGTCGAGCCGGGCGAGGCAGCCGAACGGGACTTTCCCGAGATCCGGGACTCGGTGCGCGCGCTCTGCGCCCGCTTTCCCGGCGCCTACTGGCGCAGGCTCGACCGCGAACGGGCCTATCCCGAGGACTTCGTCCGGGCGCTCACCGAGGCCGGGTTTTTAGCCGCGCTCATCCCCGAGGACTACGGCGGCAGCGGCCTGCCGCTCGCCGCGGCGGCGGCGATCCTCGAGGAGATCCAC
>JBHIDD010000102.1:0-8160 GCA_046759925.1 Kiloniellaceae bacterium | reverse complement strand
CGACCAGCGATCTGAATGACCTGTACCGACGGGTCATCAATCGGAACAACCGCCTGCAGAAGCTGATTCAGCACCGTGCACCGGAGGTCATCCTCCGGAACGAGAAGCGGATGCTGCAAGAAGCGGTCGATGCTCTGTTCGACAATGGGCGCCGCTCGAAGGCCATTCGGGGCCGCGGCAAGCGGCCGCTCAAGTCGCTGTCCGACATGCTGAAGGGCAAGCAGGGCCGGTTCCGCCAGAACCTGCTGGGCAAGCGGGTCGACTACTCGGGCCGCTCGGTCATCGTGGTCGGCCCGGAGCTCATGCTGCATCAGTGCGGCCTGCCGAAAAAGATGGCGCTCGAGCTGTTCAAGCCGTTCATCTATTCGCGGCTCGAGCTCTACGGCATGGCGTCCACCATCAAGGCGGCCAAGCGCATGGTGGAGAAGGAACGCCCCGAGGTCTGGGACATCCTCGAGGAGGTGATCCGCGAGCATCCGGTGCTGCTCAACCGGGCCCCCACCTTGCACCGCCTCGGCATCCAGGCTTTCGAGCCGGTCCTGATCGAGGGCAAGGCGATCCAGCTGCACCCGCTGGTCTGCACCGCCTTCAACGCCGACTTCGACGGCGACCAGATGGCGGTCCACGTGCCGCTGTCGCTCGAGGCGCAGCTTGAGGCGCGCGTCCTGATGATGTCGACCAACAACATCCTGTCGCCGGCCAACGGCAAGCCGATCATCGTGCCCTCGCAGGATATCGTCCTCGGCCTCTACTATCTCACGGCCGAAAGCGACGGCGAGCTGGGCGAGGGCATGGCCTTTCGGGATATCGGCGAGATCGAGCACGCCCTGGCCGACGGTGTGGTCACGTTGCACGCCAAGATCAAGGCGCGCCTCGAAAGCGTCGACGGGGACGGCAATCCGCGCGCCACGTTGGTCGATACGACCCCGGGCCGCATGCTGCTTTCCGAGGTGCTGCCGCGGCACAAGTCCGTGCCGTTCAGCATGATCAACCGGCTGCTCACCAAGAAGGAGATCACCGAGCTGATCGACGTGGTCTACCGGCACTGCGGTCAGAAGGAGACGGTGATCTTCTGCGACCACCTCATGGCGCTGGGCTTCGGCTACGCCTGCAGGGCTGGGATCTCCTTCGGCAAGAACGATCTCCTGGTGCCCAAGGCCAAAACCCGGCTGGTTGAAGAGGCCCAGAACGAGGTCAAGGAGTTCGAGCAGCAGTACCTGGACGGCCTGATCACCCGGGGCGAGAAATACAACAAGGTGGTCGACGTCTGGTCGAGGTGCACCGACCGGGTCGCGGACGAGATGGTAACGGTGATGTCGGGCCGGCAGGGCCGCCACATCAATTCGGTCTTCATGATGGCCCACTCGGGGGCCCGCGGTTCGGAGGCGCAGATCAAGCAGCTCGCCGGCATGCGCGGCCTGATGGCCAAGCCGTCGGGCGAGATCATCGAGACGCCGATCATCTCGAACTTCAAGGAAGGCCTCACCGTGCTCGAGTATTTCAACTCGACCCATGGCGCCCGCAAGGGCCTGGCGGATACCGCGCTCAAGACGGCGAACTCGGGTTATCTCACCCGCCGCTTGGTCGACGTGGCGCAGGACGCCATCATCATCGAGGAGGACTGCGGCAGCAAGACGGGCCTGACCGTCAGCGCGGTGATCGAGGGCGGCGAGGTGATCGCGCCGCTCGCCGAGCGCATCCTCGGGCGCACCGCCCTGGAGGACCTGGTCGACCCCCTCTCCGGCGAGGTCATTCTCGGAGCCGGCGAGCTCGTCGAGGAAGACACGGTCGACCGGATCGAACGGGCCGGGATCGTCAAGCTGAAGATCCGTTCGGCGCTGACTTGCGAATCCAAGGGCGGCGTCTGCGCGACCTGTTACGGCCGCGATTTGGCGCGCGGCACGAAGGTGAACGTCGGCGAGGCCGTCGGGGTCATCGCGGCTCAGTCGATCGGCGAGCCAGGCACCCAGCTCACCATGCGCACCTTCCACATCGGCGGCGCGGCCCAGCGCGGCGCGGAGCAGTCGAGCGTGGAGGCGACCATCGATGGCACCCTCGCGATCAAGAACCGCAACGTGGTGATCGACTCTGGGGGCGTCCCGGTGGTCATGGGGCGCAACCTCGAGATCGGGCTGTACGACGAGGCGGAGCGCGAGCGGGCCCGCTACCGCGTGCCCTACGGCGCCAAGCTGCTGGTCGATGACAAGGCCCAGGTGGCGAAGGGCCAGCGGTTGGCCGAATGGGACCCCTACACGATGCCGATCATCACCGAGAAGGAAGGCGTGGTCAACTACGTCGATCTCATCGAGGGTGTCTCGATGCGCGAGGTGGCGGACGAGACGACGGGCATTTCCAACCGCGTCGTCGTCGACTGGAAGCAGCAGCCCCGCGGCAGCGAGCTCAAACCGCGGATCACCCTGCGCGACGAGACCGGCGAGGTGATCACCTTGGCCAACGGCATGGAGGCGCGCTACTTCATGTCGGTCGATGCCATCCTCTCGGTCGACAACGGCGCGCACGTGAAGGCCGGCGACGTCCTGGCCCGGATCCCGCGCGAAACCTCGAAGACCCGCGATATCACGGGCGGCCTGCCGCGGGTGGCGGAGCTCTTCGAGGCGCGCAGGCCGAAGGATTACGCCATCATGAGCGAGGTCGAAGGCCGGGTCGAGTTCGGCAAGGACTACAAGAACAAGCGCCGGATCATCGTGCGCCCGGAGGCGGAGGACGGCGAGCCGAGCGAGTACATGATCCCCAAGGGCAAGCACATCTCGGTCCAGGAGGGCGACTATGTGCAGGTCGGCGATCTGTTGATGGACGGCAACCCGGTGCCCCACGACATCCTGGATGTCCTCGGGATCGAGGCGCTGGCACACTATCTGACCAGCGAGATCCAGAGCGTCTACCGCCTACAGGGCGTGAAGATCAACGACAAACACATCGAGGTGATCGTCCGGCAGATGCTCCAGAAGGTCGAGATATCCGATGCCGGCGATACCACCTTCCTGGTCGGCGAGCAGGCGGACCGGGAGGAATTCGAAGAGGTCAACGAGAAGACCGCTGCCGAGGGCGGCGCCCGGGCGGCCGCCAAGCCGGTGCTCCAGGGCATCACCAAGGCCAGCCTGCAGACCCGCTCGTTCATCTCCGCGGCCTCGTTCCAGGAGACCACCCGGGTCCTGACGGAGGCGGCGACCCACGGCAAGAGCGACCACCTGATCGGTCTGAAGGAGAACGTAATCGTCGGCCGCCTGATCCCCGCCGGGACGGGCGCGGTCATGAGCCGGCTGAAGAAGCTCGCCGCCGAACGCGACCGAGAAGTGCTGGCGAAGCAGGAACAGAAACAGGCGATGCTCGCCGCCGAGCCTGCCGAGGCGGACGAAAAGACGTCCGTCGCTTGAGGCCGGGGCGCGCGGCGGCTGGATCCGGCGCGGCCGAACAGGGGGTCTCCCGATCCCGGGATCGGCCTGCGGCGCGGCCTTCTCGGCGCCGAAGAAAAGCGGTTTCCGAGGCTTGACGGGGGTTGGGCGCGTCAATAGTATGCGCCAGCTTTTCCGGGGGGGCTGGTGGTAGACCCGTGGCGGTCTAGACGCAGCCCCCGCTGGCTACGGGACCAAAATCGTAACACTGTTTCGACGGCCCGTGGAACTCCGCGGGGGCAAGCGATTCGCTCCTTCGCGGCGTTTTGTATCGTAAGCCGGGTGGGTAGGGACTGACCTGATGCCGACGATCAACCAGTTGATCCGCAAGCCGCGCAAGCAGCCGGTGATGCGGAACAAGGTACCAGCGCTCGAGGCGTGCCCGCAGAAGCGGGGCGTGTGCACGCGGGTCTATACGACGACGCCGAAGAAGCCGAACTCCGCGCTGCGCAAGGTTGCGCGCGTCCGGCTGACCAACGGCTACGAGGTGACCAGCTACATTCCCGGAGAGGGGCACAATCTCCAGGAACACTCGGTGGTGATGATCCGCGGCGGGCGCGTCAAGGACCTGCCGGGGGTGCGCTACCACATCATTCGCGGCACCCTGGATACCCAGGGTGTCCAGGACCGCCGCCAGCGCCGCTCGAAGTACGGCGCGAAGCGGCCGAAGTAAGGCGAGGGAGCCGAAGCATGTCGCGCCGCCGCCGTGCCGAGAAACGCGAAGTCCTGCCGGATCCGAAGTTCGGCGACATCGTGGTCAGCAAGTTCATGAACGTGCTGATGTACTCCGGCAAGAAATCGATCGCCGAAAACATCGTTTACGGCGCGCTGGATCACATTCAGCGACGGGGCGGCCAGGATCCCGTGCGGGTCTTCCACGAGGCGCTGGACCACGTGACGCCGGAAGTCGAGGTCCGGTCCCGGCGCGTGGGCGGCGCCACCTACCAAGTGCCGATCGAGGTACGCCCGGACCGCGGCCAGGCCCTTGCCATTCGCTGGCTGATCCGGGCCTCGCGGGCGCGCTCGGAACTGACCATGACCGACCGCCTGGCCAACGAACTCATGGATGCCGCCAACAATCGCGGCACCGCGGTGAAGAAGCGGGAAGACACGCACCGCATGGCGGAGGCCAACAAGGCCTTCTCGCATTACCGCTGGTGAACCGGATCCGTCGTGACCGCCGCCATGTCCCGCATGACCCCGCTCGAGCGCTACCGTAACATCGGCATCATGGCCCACATCGATGCCGGCAAGACCACGACCACGGAGCGCATCCTCTATTACACCGGCCGCTCCTACAAGATCGGCGAGGTCCACGAGGGTACCGCGACCATGGACTGGATGGCGCAGGAACAGGAGCGCGGCATCACCATCACCTCGGCCGCGACGACCTGCTTCTGGAACGACCACCGGGTCAACATCATCGATACCCCAGGCCACGTCGACTTCACCATCGAGGTGGAGCGCTCCTTGAGGGTGCTGGACGGGGCCGTGGCCATCTTCGATTCGGTGGCGGGCGTGGAGCCGCAGTCGGAGACGGTCTGGCGTCAGGCCGACAAGTACCGGGTGCCGCGCATCTGCTTTATCAACAAGATGGACCGCGTCGGCGCCGACTTCCATCGCTGTATCGACATGATCTTCGATCGCCTGGGCGCCAGGCCGCTGGCGGTGCAGCTGCCGATCGGCTCGGAGAACAAATTCCTCGGCGTGGTCGACCTGGTAAAGCTGCGCGCCATCGTCTGGAAGGAAGAGACGATGGGCGCGGAATTCGAGATCCGCGAGATCCCGGCGGACATGGCCGACCAGGCGGCCGAATACCGGGAAAAGCTGATCGAGTTGGCGGTCGAGCAGGACGATGCGGCCATGGAGGCCTACCTCGAGGGCAGGGAACCAGACGAGGCGACGCTGCGGCGCTGTATCCGCCGGGGCACCTGCAACCTGACCTTCGTGCCGGTGTTGAACGGTTCGGCGTTCAAGAACAAGGGTGTCCAGCCGCTGCTCGATGCGGTGGTCGATTTCCTGCCCTCGCCGAGGGACGTGCCCGATATCAAGGGCATCAGGCCGGGCTCCGGGATAACCGTCTCGCGCAAGAGCGCGGATAACGAGCCGATGTCGGCGCTGGCCTTCAAGGTGATGGCCGACCCCTTCGTGGGTTCGCTCACGTTCGTGCGGGTCTATTCCGGGACAATTCAGACCGGGACCCAGGTCCTCAATTCGGTAAGGGACAGCAAGGAGCGCATCGGTCGCATGCTGCTGATGCACGCCAACCACCGCGAGGACATCAAGGAGGCTTGCGCCGGGGACATCGTCGCGATTGCCGGCCTGAAGAACACCACGACCGGCGAGACCCTCTGCGATCCGCGAGATCCGGTGATCCTCGAACGGATGGAATTCCCGGAGCCGGTGATCGAGGTCGCGGTCGAGCCCAAAACCAAGGGCGATCAGGAGAAAATGGGCGTGGCGCTCGGTCGTCTGGCCCAGGAGGATCCCTCGTTCCGGGTCACCTCGGACCCCGAGAGCGGCCAAACCGTGATCAAGGGCATGGGCGAGCTGCACCTCGAGATCATCGTCGACCGGATGAAGCGCGAGTTCAAGGTGGATGCCAATGTTGGCGCACCGCAGGTCGCCTATCGCGAGACCATCACCCGGCCGGCGGAGATCGATTACATCCACAAGAAGCAGACCGGCGGGGCCGGCCAGTTCGCGCGGGTCAAGTTTCGGTTCGAGCCGCTCGCGCCCGGCCAAGGGGTCGTTTTCGAAAACGCGGTCACCGGCGGCGCGGTGCCGAAAGAATTCGTCCCCGGCGTCGAGAAGGGCCTGGAGAGCGCCCGCGAGACCGGCGTGCTGGCCGGCTTTCCCTTGATCGACTTCAAGGCGACCCTGCTGGACGGCGCCAGCCACGACGTGGATTCGAGCGTGCTCGCCTTCGAAATCGCCGCCCGCGCGGCCTTCCGCGAGGGGATTCCAAAGGCGATGCCGGTTCTGCTCGAGCCGATGATGCGGGTCGAGGTGGTGACTCCCGACGAATACATGGGCGACATCATCGCTGATTTGAATAGCCGGCGCGGCAGTGTCACCGGCATGAATACCCGTGGTAACGCACGGGTGATCCATGCGATGGTGCCGCTGGCCAACATGTTCGGCTACGTGAACACCCTGCGCTCCATGAGCCAGGGCCGGGCCCAGTACACGATGCATTTCGACCACTACGAAAAGGTTCCCCTGGCGGTGGCCGACGAAGTGGTCGCCAAATTGGCCTGATCCACCAGGGCGAGCCCGGAATATCCGAGGAACAGAGAACAGAGAATTCGGACCGATGGCGAAGGCGAAGTTTGAGCGGACGAAGCCGCACTGCAACGTGGGGACGATTGGTCACGTTGACCATGGCAAGACGACCTTGACGGCGGCGATCACGAAGATTTTGGCCGAGGCTGGGGGTGCGGATTTCACGCCGTTTGATGCGATTGACAAGGCGCCGGAGGAGAAGGCGCGGGGGATCACGATTGCCACGGCGCATGTGGAGTACGAGACGGCGCATCGGCATTACGCGCACGTCGACTGCCCGGGTCATGCGGATTACGTGAAGAACATGATCACGGGTGCGGCGCAGATGGACGGGGCGATTTTGGTGGTCTCGGCGGCCGACGGGCCGATGCCGCAGACCCGGGAGCACATTCTTCTGGCGCGCCAGGTTGGGGTTCCGGCGATCGTGGTTTACCTGAACAAGGTGGACCAGGTTGACGATCCGGAGCTTTTGGAGCTGGTCGAGCTTGAGGTGCGCGAGCTGTTGTCGAGTTATGAGTTTCCGGGCGACGACATCCCGATCGTCAAGGGCTCGGCGCTTTATGCCCTGGAGGGCCGGGAGGATGAGCTTGGGCGGGACTCGGTGGTGGCGCTGATGGCGGCGGTGGACGCGCACATTCCGCAGCCGGAGCGCCCGAAGGACCGGCCGTTTTTGATGCCGATCGAGGACGTGTTCTCGATCTCGGGCCGCGGCACGGTGGTGACGGGTCGGGTCGAGCGGGGCACGATCAAGGTCGGCGAGGAGGTCGAGATCGTCGGCCTGCACGACACGCGCAAGACCACGGTGACCGGGGTCGAGATGTTCCGCAAGCTGCTGGACAGCGGCGAGGCGGGCGACAACATCGGCGCCCTGTTGCGGGGCATCGGCCGGGACGAGGTGGAGCGCGGCCAGGTTTTGGCGAAGCCGGGGTCGATCACGCCGCACACCAACTTCAAGGCGGAGGCCTATATCCTGACCAAGGAGGAGGGCGGGCGCCATACCCCGTTTTTCTCGAACTACCGGCCGCAGTTTTACTTCCGGACGACCGATGTGACCGGCGTGGTGCAGTTGCCGGACGGCACCGAGATGGTGATGCCGGGGGACAACGTCTCCATGGAGGTCGAGCTCATCGCCCCGATCGCCATGGACGAGGGCCTGCGCTTCGCGATCCGCGAGGGCGGCCGCACCGTCGGCGCCGGCGTGGTCGCCGGAATCATTAAATAGCCATGCGAAACCCGGGAACGCGCGAGATGGCTTTGCCGTCGACCCCCGAACGGGCGGGGCCAGTGGACCAAAGAGGGCGCTGAAAATGGAGAGCCGCGACATACGCATTCGCTTGAAAGCGTTCGATCACCGCGTGCTCGACCAGTCGACCTCGGAGATCGTCAGCACGGCCAAGCGGACCGGCGCGCAGATTCGCGGGCCGATTCCGCTGCCCACCAAGATCGAGAAGTTCACGGTTCT
>JBHIDD010000101.1:0-8233 GCA_046759925.1 Kiloniellaceae bacterium | reverse complement strand
TTCATGCTGAGCTTGTCGAAGCATCTTGGTGTCTTCGTGGTGAAAAATCCGCCGCCGCCGAAGGGTATCTTCTGTCGGAAACGGAACACCGGATACGGTCCTGCCGGGTGCGGCAGGTCCCGGCGCGGCAAGCGATCCGCGCTTACAGGCCGCAGGCCTTGTTGATCGCGTGATAGGCCCTGGTGAAGCCGGAAAGCGAATAGGTGTCCGTGGTCCGCGTGCCGCGCGAGGAGGTGCCCTTCACCACCATGGTCCGGCCCTTGATCATCGCCCGGACGAGGGCCTTGTCGCTTTCCTTGTCCGGCGCCCAGGCACCGTCCTCCTGGGTGAAGAGCTTGTACGTCTTCCCGCCGATGATGACCTCGACCCTGGAGTCCTTCTTGTACTGGTAGCCGGCGACGATGCTGACCTCGTCGCGCCGGTTCTCGGCCGGCCGGTGGGTGACGATGGCGTAGATCTCGCCGCGTTTCTTGTAGTTGCCTTGCGCCTTTATCGGCTGGCTCGCCATGTAGCAGGCAGGTTTGCCGTCCTCGGTGAAGCGGAAGGAACTCCAGTCGCCGAAAGCGCCGACGCGCTCGATGCCCTGGGCCGGCGCCCGGGCGACCGGGGTGCCAAAAACGAGGAGAAAGACTGAAAAAAAGGCCCAGCGAATCGAATTTTTGCCGTGCGTCATGGCGGCCATTATATTCAGGGTTCCCGCCGCCGCTACCCCTCTTCCGGCAAATTTCTCGAAGATTTGGCGCCGCCCGGCTTGCCGCGCGCGCCACGGAGCAATTGCGCGCCGCGCAGGTGTTCGGGCAGGGCCTCCGGTTCGGCCCGCGGGTTGACCGGCCGGCGCGCGAAGCGGCCCAGGCTGATCAGGCGGTCGTACATCACGATCGCCCCGGCGATCCCGACATTGATGCAGAACCTGGTCGGGATCTTGACGGTGTGGTCGCAACGCGCCGCAAGCGCCGCCGACAGGCGGCCGCGCTCCGGCCCCAGGACGTAGGCGGCGGCGCTGGGATGCCGGAAGCTGGGCAGCGCCATCGCCGCCTCGGTAAACTCGATTCCCACCAGCGCGCAGCCGCGCGGCAGCGTCAGCTCCTCGACGCTTCGGTAGGTGTAAAGCGGCAGGTGCTTGGCGGAATCGGACGTGTCGGACAGCCGCACCTCGCGCACCGCGAAGTCGGGCGCGATCGTGAAGAAGAAGCTGGCGCCGAAGGCGTGCGCCGAGCGCATCAGGTTGCCCAGGTTCATGGGCTTGCTGATGCCCTCGACGCCGATCGCGAAGTAGCCGCGCATGGCGGGAAAACTTGCATGGCGCGCGGCGGCGGGGCAAGTTGCTTCGTATCGGTTCCGGGGCCCTGCTTTTGTTTGCCCGACCCCTAGAAATGACGCAGACCGACCGCGAAGAACACCGTGCCGACCCTTCGGACGGCGCCGGACCCGCAAATCCCCTGCTCGCCGAGGTGACCCGGGGCGCCATGGTCGAAAGCCGTCACCGCGCGGCGGTTGCCGCGGTCGATCCGCAAGGCCAGGTGAGGCTGAGCGTGGGCGACATCGAACGACCCGTCTTCGCGCGTTCGGCGATCAAGCCGCTGCAAGCGATTCCCCTGCTCGAAAGCGGCGCGGCCGAGGCCTTTTCCGTCTCGGACGCCGAGATCGCCCTGGCCTGCGCCAGTCACGCAGGCGAGCCGCGCCATGTGGAGGGGGTGCGCGCCTGGCTCGCGCGCATCGGCTGTTCGGAACGCGACCTGGAATGCGGCGCCCACGTCCCGCTCGCCGACTCGGCCGCGCGCGCCCTGTTGCTGAGCGGTGCCGAGCCCGGCCCGGCGCACAACAACTGCTCCGGCAAGCACGCGGGATTCCTCACCCTGGCAAGGCATCTGGAGGCGCCGACCAAAGGCTACATCGACGACGTGCATGCCGTGCAGCAGCGGCTTCTCGGCCTGCTCGAGGTCCTGACCGGGCTCGATCTCGGGCCGGCGCCGCGCGGCATCGACGGCTGCGGCATCCCGGTGATCGGCATCCCGCTCGGGAATCTGGCCCGCGCCATGGCCTGCTTCGCCGACCCCCGGGACCAGCCCGAGGCGCGCCAGGCCGCCTGCGCGCGGATTCGCCGGGCCATGGCGGCCGAGCCGGGCCTGGTCGCGGGCAAGGGGCGTTTCTTCACCCGGTTCATCGAGGCGACCCATGGTGCGGCGCTCGTCAAGACCGGGGCCGAAGGCGTCGTCTGCGGGGCCTTGCCGGAGCTGGGCTTGGGCTTCGCGCTCAAGGTGGACGACGGGGCGAACCGCGCGGCGCAAGTTATCACGGGCCGCCTCTTGCGCCGTCTCGGGGTGGTCGACGAAACGCTGGCGGAGTCCCTTGCTTCGCTGCTCGAGCCGCCGGTCGTCAACCGGGCCGGGCGCGAGGTCGGCCGGATCCGCGTGCCCGCCGGCGCCCCATTCTAGGCCCCGGTCGAGGCGCCTCGCCTGCGCGCGGTTCCGTGCAGCCGGTGGGCGGGCCGGCGACGCGCGCCGCCGGCCAGCTGGACCCGCCCGGGCCGGGCGAGGTTCGGCGCCTCCCCGGCCTCGCCGCGCGTTCGGCTCCGAAAGCGCGGTCCGCGACCAGGAACCTCGCCCCCTGGCGGAGGCTACACGCCCCGGGCCAGCACCGGCCCGAGGCGGTCCATGGCCTCAGCCAGGCGTTCGCCGGAACTCGCGAAACAGAGCCGCAAGTGGCCCTCGCCGCCCGGCCCGAAGGCGGCCCCGGGGGCCAGCCCGACCCCGGTCTCCTCCAGAAGCCGCTTGGCGAAGCCCAGGCTGTCCTCGAGCCCCTCGATAGCGAAGAAGGCGTAGAACGAGCCCTGCGGCCGGGCGATGCGCACCCGCGGGAGCGCGGAGAGGCGCTGGAACACCAGCTCGCCGCCCCGCCGGCAGCGCTCGACCATCGCGTGCACGAAGGGCTCGCCGTCCTCGATCGCGGTGACGCAGGCGTACTGCAGGAAGTGCGGCGCGCCCGAGGTGTTGAACTCGATCAGCCGGTCGAGCGTCTCGACCAGCGCGCTCGGCGTGGTCAGCCAGCCCACGCGCCAGCCGGTCATCGCCCAAGCCTTGGAGAAGGAGTTGATCACGACGAGCGCGTCGTCGGGCTCGGCCAGCTCCAGGAACGAGGGCGCGGTCGGCGCACACTCGCCGGTCCCGCCGTCGTAGAGGAACCGGGCGTAGACCTCGTCGGCCATCATCCACAGTGCGCGCGCGCGGCAGAGGTCGAGCACCACCCTCTGCTCCTCCGGTTCCATGACCCAGCCGGTCGGATTGCCCGGCGAGGCGATGAAGACCGCCCGGGTGCGCTCGTCAACCGCTCGCGTGAGGCGGTCCAGATCCAGGCGGAAGCCGCCCTCGGGCAGGGCATCGAGTTGGACCGGCTTAACGATCCCGCCGACGATCTCGATCGCCGACATGATGTTGGGCCAGACCGGGGTGACCACCGCCACGTTGTCGCCGGGCGCGACGATCGCCTGCAGGATCACCATGATCCCGTTCATGCCCGAGCTGGTGACCGTCACCCGCTCGGCCTCGACCTGGGTGGCGTAGAGGCGGTTCGTGTAGTCGGCGATCGCCTGGCACAGCTCCGGGATGCCGCGCTTCCTGGTGTAGAAGGTCTTGCCTTCGGCCATGGCCCTGGTGGCGGCCTCGCAGATGAAGGCCGGCGTCGGCAGGTCGCCTTCGCCGACCCATAAGGGGATGACGTTCTCGCGCCCGAAGCCGAGCTCGAAGACCTGGGCGATCATCGAGGTCTCGAGGCGCTCGATCTCGGGGCGCAGCGGGCCGGGTGTTTCCGTCACGTCCTGAGCTCCGGCAGGTCCTTGTAGAGATCCAGCGCCTCGGGGTTGGCGAGCGCGTCCCGGTTCTTGACCGGGCGGCCATGCACCACGTCGCGCACGGCGAGCTCGACGATCTTGGCGTTCTTGGTGCGCGGGATGTCGGTCACCTGGATCACCTTGGCCGGCACGTGGCGCGGGCTGGCCCCCTGGCGAATCCGGGTCTTGATCCTGGCGATCAGCGCCTCGTCGAGCGCAAGCCCCTCTTTGAGCCGCACGAAAAGCACGACGCGCACGTCGGCCTGCCAGTCCTGGCCGATCACGATCGCCTCCTCGACCTCGTCGAACCGCTCGACCTGGCGGTAGATCTCGGCCGTGCCGATGCGCACCCCGCCGGGGTTCAGCGTCGCGTCCGAGCGGCCGTAGATGATGACGCCGTTGTGCGCGGTGAGTTCCACGTAGTCGCCGTGATGCCAGATGTTCGGGTAGGTCTCGAAGTAGGCGGCGCGATAGCGCGCGCCGTCGGGATCGTCCCAGAAACAGACCGGCATCGAGGGGAACGGCTTGACGCAGACCAGCTCGCCCTTGGCGCCCCGCAAGGGCCGGCCCTTATCGTCGAAGACCTCGACCGCCATGGCCAGCGCGCGGGCCTGGATCTCGCCGCGCCAGACGGGGCCGATCGGGTTGCCGCCCACGAAACAGCCGATCAGGTCCGTGCCCCCGGAGATCGAGGAAAGACAAACGTCGTCCTTGACGTGTTCGTAGACGTAGTCGAAGCCCTCCGGCGCGAGCGGCGAGCCCGTCGAGGTAATGGTGCGGAGCGAAGCCAGATCATGGGTCGATTTGGGGTCCAGCTTGGCGTTCCTGAGCGCGTCGATGAATTTCGCCGAGGTGCCGAACAGGGTGCCGCGCTCGGCCGCCATGTAGTCGAACAGCACGTTGCCGTCCGGATAGAACGGCGCGCCGTCGTAGAGCAGCAGCGTCGCCTCGGAGGCCAGCCCGGAGACCAGCCAGTTCCACATCATCCAGCCGCAGGTGGTGAAATAGAAGATCCGGTCGTCCGGCTTCACGTCGCAGAGCAGCCTGTGCTCCTTCATATGCTGCAGCAGCGTCCCGCCCTGGCCGTGAACGATGCACTTGGGCTTCCCCGTGGTGCCCGAGGAATACATGATGAAGAGCGGCGCGTTGAACGGCAGGCGGAGGAAACCGATCTCGCCCGCCGGAAACGGCGCGATGAAGTCCGCGAAGCCCACCGCGCGGTCGAGACCCGAGAGCGCGGGCGCCTCGCTCAGATAGGGCACCACCACGATCTTCTCGACGGTGGGAAGCCGGGCGCTGAACTCTTCGACCCGCGCGAGCGAGTCGATCGCCGTGCCGTTGTAGTGGTAGCCGTCCGGGCAGAACAGGACCTTGGGCTCGATCTGGCCGAAGCGGTCGAGCACGCCGTGCGCGCCGAAATCCGGCGAGCAGGACGACCAGATGGCGCCGATCGAGCTCGCGGCCAGGGTCGCGATCGCGGCCTCGGGCATGTTCGGCATGAAGCCGGCGACCCGGTCGCCCGCGGTCACGCCCGCGGCGCTAAGCGCCTGGGCCAGCCGCGAGACCTGATCGTAGAGCGCCCGGTGCGAGAGGCGCCGCTTCACCTTGTCCTCGCCCCAGAAGACCAGGGCATCGGACCGGTCGCGGCGGCGCAGCAGGTTCTCGGCGTAGTTGAGCCTGGCTTCGGGGAAGAACTGCGCGCCCGGCATCTTGTCGCCGTCCTTGAGCACCGTCTGCCCCCGCGTCTCGGCGATCACGCCGAAGAAATCCCAGGCCGACTGCCAGAACTTCTCGATCTCCGCGACCGACCAGTCGTAGAGCGCATCGTAGCTCTCGAGCCGGACCCCCCAGTCCCGCTCGACCCGGGCCATGAAGGCGGTGAGGTTGGTTCCGGCGATCCGTTCGGCCGAGGGCTGCCACAGCGGCGCGATCATGTTTGTGGCGCGGTCATGTCTGTTGCGTGGCCTCTTCGTCACGACTGGGCGGCTGGCCTCGATCCGGGCCGGGACGCCTGTGCCGCGGCCGCAGTATGGCGAAGCCGGCGGCGCCTATCCAGTCCGGAGCGCATCCCAGTGGGTGCATGGCAGGGCTGCGCGGAGCCCGGCTGGCGCTGCGCCCGCCCGGCGCGTAAGTTTACCGCCATCATGGCATTTCCGACCGAGCTCGCCGGGCGCCTGAAGGCGATCCCTGCGCCCGTCCAGGGCGCGCTCTACATGACGGCGGCGGCCTTCTGCTTCGCGCTGATGAACGGCCTCGTCCGCGCGGCCTCGGATGAGCTCGAGCCCCTCGAGATCGCGTTCTTCCGCAATCTCTTCGCGCTCGTCTTCATGCTGCCCTGGCTCGCCCGGGCGGGCCTCCGGGGCCTCCACACCAAGCGCCTGGGCCTGCAAGTCTGGCGCGCCGTCTTCGGCCTGGCGGCCATGGTCTTCTGGTTCACCTCGGTCGCGCGTCTGCCGCTGGGCGAGGCGGTCGCGCTGAACTTCACGGTGCCGCTGTTCGCCACCGCGGGCGCCGCCGTCGTCCTGGGCGAGACGGTACGGGCGCGGCGCTGGAGCGCCACGGCGTTTGGCTTCTTGGGCGTGCTGATCATCCTGCGCCCCGGTTTCGCCGAGCTCAGCCCGGCCATGGCCCTGCCGATCGTGGCCGCCCTCTTCATGGCGACTTCGATCCTCATCGTGAAGTCCCTGTCGCGGACCGAGGCGCCCTCGGCGGTCGTGCTCTACATGAACCTGTTCGCGACCCCGCTTTCGCTCGTCCCGGCGCTCTTCGTCTGGCGCTGGCCGAGCTGGCCGACCCTGGCGCTGCTGGTCGGCCTCGGCCTGTTTGGCGCGGTCGCGCATTTGCTGCTGACCCGCGCTTACGCGAGGGCGGATGCCTCGGCGGTCATGCCCCTCGACTACGCGCGCCTGCCGTTCGTCGCCGTGATCGCCTATTTCGCCTTCGGCGAGGTGCCGGACGTCTGGACCTGGCTGGGCGCGGCGGTGATCGCCTCATCCGCGATCTACATCGCGCGGCGCGAGGCGAAGGTCGCACGCGAGCGCGAGGCGAGCGGGGCGGCCGGCGAGTCCGCCCGGGCCGGCCCGTAACCGGCCGAGGCGCGCTCGTGCCAGGCGACGAACCCGGCCGGCGCGCCCCGGGATCCGGTTTTCCCGGGTGCGTGAAACGGCACCGTCCTTCGTCCGGCTCCGGTTCGCCAAGCTCGGGGCGGGCCCCGCAGGCTGGGCACGTCCAAGCATGATGGCCGGGCACCGCGGCCCAGGCGTTCATGGACGCGCCTCACGCCGCGTAGGCGTCGATGCGCTTGGCCAGCTCGATGTCCCGCTCGGACAGGCCGCCGCAGTCGTGGGTCGCAAGCGTGATCTCGACCCGGCCATAAACGTTGAACCATTCGGGATGGTGATCCATCTTTTCGGCAGCGAGCGCGACCCGGGACATGAAGCCCCAGGCCGCGTTGAAGGATTTGAACCGGAACGACTTCTGGATCGCGTCACGGCCCTTAGCCTCCGTCCAGCCGGCCAACTCCGCAAGCGCCCGGCGGCGCGCCCCGGCGGTGAGCTTCTCGACCATGCCTCTCTCCCGTTGCAGGCTCCCGCCCGCGAGACTGCGGGCGCTTGGCGGCGCGGTCAAGCCAAGCTAGGCTCCGGTCTTGGAAGAGGAAACATGGCACACATACACGATGTGGGGCGGTTTACCACGCCGCCGGAAATTTCCGACTTGGAAGCGCACGCGCGGGAGGCCTTCGCCACGATCCCGCAGGAATTGCGCCGGGTCGTGAACGACGTGGTGATCCTGGTCGAGGACTTCCCGGACGACGAGACCCTGGACGAGCTGGAATGCGAATCGCCCTTCGATCTCCTCGGCCTCTACCGCGGGGTCGACGTGACCCGGAAAAGCCTCACGGACGTCCCCGACGATGTCGACGTCATCTTCCTCTACCGCCGCCCGATCCTCGATTACTGGTGCGAGTCCGGCGACGACCTGGCCCATGTGGTGCGCCACGTCCTGATCCACGAGATCGGCCATCACTTCGGCTTCTCGGACGACGACATGGAGCGCATCGAGGCCGAGGCTTGAGGGTGCCGGACCGCGCGGTACGAGGCGGCCGGGCCCTGCCGCCGGGCCGCCTCCAACTACAGGAGCGCATGAACCCTCGTCCGGAGCGCGGGCAGCAGCTCCGTCTCGAACCAAGGGTTGTTCCTCAGCCAGGCGGTATTGCGCCAGCTCGGATGCGGCAGGGGCAAGACTTGCGGGCCGTAGCCGGCCCAGGCGCGCACCGTCTCGGTCAAAGACGCGCGCCGCCGCGGGCCCAGATAGAAGGCCTGCGCGTAGCGCCCGACGAGCAGCGTCAGCGCCAGCCTGGGCAGGGCCTCGACGAGCGGCGGATGCCACAGCGGCGCGCATTCCGGC
>JBHIDD010000100.1:0-8256 GCA_046759925.1 Kiloniellaceae bacterium | reverse complement strand
AAGATCACTCTGCAAGCGCTTAAAAGCCCAGCAGGTTTTGCGAAGCCCGCCCACACGCGCTGTGGGCGGAGTTTTTAAAAACCTGCTTAGGCCCCGGCATCCCGCCGGTCGGGGGTGTCGATCCGACCGGCGCCAGGCCGCCGTGCGGGAAGCGTTGGCTTCCACTGCGAAGGCGGCGCGGCCCCGACCTTCGGCTCGGGCGCCGTCACGCCGAGTAGTACATCTCGAATTCGACCGGGTGCGGCGCCTGTTCGAACCTGTCGATCTCTTCCCACTTGAGCCCCAGGTAGGCGGCGATCTGATCCTTGGTGAAGACGTCGCCGGCCAGCAGGAAATCCTGGTCCTCCACGAGCGCCTCGGCCGCCTGATGCAGCGAGCGGCAGACCGTCGGCACGTCCTTCAGCTCCTCGGGCGGCAGATCGTAGAGGTTCTTGTCGATCGGGTCGCCCGGGTGGGTCTTGCTCTTGATCCCGTCGATGCCGGCCATGAGCATCGCCGAAAACGCCAGATAAGGGTTCGCCGTCGGGTCCGGAAAGCGCACCTCGACGCGCTTGGCATTCGGGCTCGCGCCGTGCGGAATGCGGCAGGCCGCCGAGCGGTTGCGCGCCGAGTAGGCGAGCAGCACCGGCGCCTCGAAGCCCGGGACCAGGCGCTTGTAACTGTTGGTCGTCGGATTGGTGAAGGCATTGATCGCGCGGGCGTGCTTCATGACCCCGCCGATGTAGTGCAGCGCGGCCTCGGACAGCCCGGCATAGCCGTTGCCGGCGAAGATCGGCTTGCCGCCCTTCCAGATCGACTGATGGGTGTGCATGCCCGAGCCGTTGTCACCGTAGACCGGCTTCGCCATGAAGGTCGCGGTCTTGCCGTAGGTGTGGGCGACGTTGTGCACCACGTATTTGTAGATCTGCAGATTGTCGGCCGTGCGCACCAGGGTGTCGAACTGGAAACCGAGCTCGTGCTGGGAGGGGGCCACCTCGTGGTGGTGCTTTTCCACCGAAAGCCCCATTTCGGCCATGACGGTCAGCATCTCGGCGCGCAGGTCGGTTGCGGAATCGACCGGCGGCACCGGGAAGTAGCCGCCTTTCGGGCCCGGCCGGTGGCCGGTATTGCCCTCCTCGAAAGCCTCGCCCGAGACGTAGGGGCCTTCCTCCGACATGAAGCGGAAGAAGCAGTGATTCATCTCGACCCCGAAGCGCACGTCGTCGAAGACGAAAAACTCCGCCTCGGGGCCGAACACCGCGGTATCGCCGATACCGGTGGACCGCAAATAGGCCTCGGCCTTCCGCGCGGTGGAGCGCGGGTCGCGTTCGTAGGGCTGGCCGGTCGCCGGATCGGCCACGTCGCAGACCAGGATCATGAGCGGCTGCGCGGCGAAGGGGTCCATCACGGCTGTCGAAAGGTCCGGGACCAGGCGCATGTCGGATTCATGGATCACCTTCCAGCCGGCGATCGAGGAGCCGTCGAACATGACCCCTTCGCTGAGCGCCTCCTCGTCGACGGCGCCGGCGGCGATCGCCAGGTGCTGCCATTTGCCGCGCGGGTCGGTGAAGCGGTAATCGACGTACTTGACGTCGTTCTCCTTGATCGTTTCGAGGATCTTTTTCGGCTCGGACATGCTTCCTTGGACTCCCCCTTCCTTGAGGTTCGTGATCGCGCGGTGCCTGGCAAAGCTTGCTTGGCTGACGGGGCCGCCCCCGATGGTCTGGCGGCGCTCAGACCGCCTCGGGCCCGCGCTCGCCGGTGCGGATGCGGATGGATTCGTCGATCGTGCTGACGAAGATTTTGCCGTCGCCGATCCGGCCCGTGTAGGCGGCCTGCTGGATGGCCTCGATGGCGCGCTCGACCAGGCCGTCTTCGAGCACCAGGTCGATCTTCACCTTCGGCAGGAAATCGACGACGTACTCCGCGCCCCGGTAGAGCTCGGTATGTCCCTTTTGGCGGCCGAAGCCCTTGGCCTCGGTCACGGTAATCCCCTTGATCCCGATTTCATGGAGCGCCTCCTTCACTTCGTCGAGCTTGAAGGGCTTGATGATCGCTTCGATCTTCTTCATCTCATGGACTTCTTCATGTTGCGTTGCGGGCCGCTGTCTCTGCTCGAGCGGTGCGGTGCGTTCCGCGGCCAGACCGCTCTCGGCATCTCTGCCGCCCGCAAGCATACGCCGTTCCACCTCCGTTGAGTTAGTGTTCTTATTGAATGATCCGGCATCCGACCCGGGATTTCCGGGGATTTCCCCCGTTCCTGTGCCCAAAACTTGGGCAGGCTGCCGAAAGCGGCGGCAGGGACCCGGCCGACGACAGCCGCATGACGCGGCTCTGGCGAGGCTTGCGGGCGGCGCCTCAGGCGGCCCGCCGTTCGGCCAGCCAAGAGCGGGTGCGGCTGATTGCCTCGCGGATGTTCGCCACCGAGTTGGCGTAGGACAGGCGGATGTAGCCCTCGCCGTAGCGGCCGAAGCTGGTCCCGGCCACGATGGCGACCCCGGCCTCCTCGAGCAGCTTGACCTCCAGGTCCTTGGCCGAAATGCCGGTCCCCGAGATGTTGGGAAAGGCATAGAACGCGCCGCCTGGCTCGACGCAGGCCAGCCCCGGGATCGCGTTCAGCTCCTCGACCACCACGCGGCGGCGGGCATCGAAGGCGGCGACCATCCGGGCCACCGCGTCCTGCGGGCCGGTGAGGGCCGCAATCCCGGCGTACTGGGCGGCGGCGTTGACGCAGGAGTGACAGTTTATCGCCAGCCGCGTCGCCCCCTCGATGAGCGCCGCCGGCCATATCCCATAGCCCAGCCGCCAGCCGGTCATGGCGTAGGTCTTGCTCCAGCCGTCGAGCAGGATGACCCGGTCGCGGATTTCGGGGTATTGCAGCAGGCTGGCGTGCGCGCGCCCGTCATAGAGCATCTGGCTGTAGATCTCGTCGGACAGCACGGCGACCTCCGGGTGGCGCTCGAGCCCGGCGACCAACCTGTCGACCTCGGCGTGCGGGGTGACCCCGCCGGTCGGATTGGCTGGGCTGTTGAGGATGATCAGCCGCGTGGCCGGCGTGATGCGGGACAGCACGTCCTCGGCGGAAAACGCGAAGCCGTTTTCTTCCAGGAGCGGAATCGGCACCGGGCGCGCGCCGCTGAAACCGATGAGCGACTCGTAGATCGGGAAGCCCGGGTTCGGATAGAGGATGTCCGCCCCCGGTTCGCCGAACATCAGCACGGCGAAGAACATGGTCACCTTTCCGCCGGGAACCGCCAGGATCAGGCCCGGGTCGACCTCGACGCCCAGGCGCCGGTCGAGATCCGCCGCCACCGCTTCGCGCAGCTCCGGGATGCCGGCCGCCGGGGTGTAGCCGTGATGGCCGTCGCGCAGCGCCTTGACCGCGGCCTCGACGATGTGGCCGGGGGTCTTAAAATCGGGCTGTCCGATGCCGAGGTTGATGATCGATCGGCCTTCGGCCTCGAGCCGCTTGGCCCGGGCCAGCACCTCGAAGGCGCTTTCGGTGCCGATCCGCCCGATCCCTGCGGCAGGTCTGAGCATGCGGCGTCTCCCTGGTCGGCGCCTTATGCCGCTCCGGCGGGCCGGCCGGCGGCCAGAGTCCCGAACCCGATGTTCGGCGCCGAATTCGCCGGCGTGTCCGGCGAAATGAAGCCTTCCAACACCATTAGGTTGCGGCCTCCAGGGCTCCTGTCTTCATGGCCGGTCGAATGCAACGAACCTCCGATTGAGGCTCCTAGGCCACCTTCAGGATGAATTTCTCCACCGTCCGCGCAACCGGGTCGAACTGCGAGCGGCCGGTATAGTTGATGTGCCTGCCGTAGACGTGGAGCGACATCGTCACCGTGTCGGTGTCGTTGATCACGCTGTGGATGTCTTCGGGCAGAAAAGCGATGGCCTCGCCCGGACCGACCGTGACGTCGGTCTCCTTGGCGAGTTCCGCGTAGCCTGGGCGGGAACCGTTGTCCAGGCGGCGCCAGGCGGTGTTGCGCTCAGGCCCGTCGACCCCGGCCACCACCGCCCACGTGCCATGGTCGTGGGGCGGCGTTCCCCGGCCCGGAAGCCACGCGACGGCGAAAACCGCTAGGTCGTGGTTCGGCTCTTCGTGGAGCAGGTGCACGCCGAAACCCTGCGCCGACTCGCAGTGGTAATACCCGGGCTTGCGCCAGCCGCGTTGCCCGGCGAGCCGGACCGCCAGGGGCCGGACTCGCTGGATGATTTCCCGCTCATCCGCCGTTTCGCCGACGATCGCCCGAAGCTCGCTCACGAACCGGGGAACGTCGTAACCGTCGCTGGTCATGGGCGTCCTCCGTTTGGCCTCAGCCTACGCCCCGGGGCCGTCCGGCGGCAAGCCCGTGGCTTGCGCTTGACGCCGGCTCGGCCGGGTGATTAAACACGGCCGAGTTGGCGCCGGTCCGCCAATGAAAAACTTAAGCAGCGCGGCGCGCTTTCCGGATGGTGGCTGTAGCTCAGTTGGTGAGAGCGCCTGGTTGTGGTCCAGGAGGTCGTGGGTTCGATTCCCATCAGCCACCCCAGTCCCAATTCGGCCTGAAACGCCCGCCATGGCGCCGGCCGGCGGGGTGCCGCGGCGCTGAGGCGGGCCGTGACTTGCCGCTCGGTGCCACGGTGCCTATGGTGCGTGGCCAAGCCATGCGGATTCGTTCGGGGGGACCGCGATGATCGCAGCCGCCCTGCGGCTTTGCTTTGCGGCCTTGCTGCTTGCGGCGCTTGCCGGACCGGCGTCGGCGCAGAGCTACGACGACGGCATGAAGGCCTATGATGCGGGCGCGTTCGACAAGGCCCGCCGGATCTGGGAGCCGCTGGCCGAGGCCGGCGATCCGATCGCCCAGTACAGCCTCGGCAAGCTGTTCGAGACCGGCGGCGGCGAGGTCGCCAAGGACTACGTCCAGGCGGCCAAGTGGTATCGCCAATCCGCCGTGCAGGGCGTTCCGGCGGCGCAGAACAATCTCGGACTGATGTACGCCCAGGGCCGGGGCGTGCCGCTCAATCCGGCCCGGGCCGCCGAGCTTTGGCTGGCCGCCGCCCGGCAAGACCACCCGATCGCCCAGTACAACCTGGGCCTGGCCTACTTCCGCGGCGAGGGCATCGATGAGGACAGGGTCGAGGCCGCAGCCTGGTTCCGCCGCGCGGCCGAGTTCGGTCTCGCCGATGCGCAGTTTGCCTTGGGTCAGATCGCCCGCTACGGTCTGATCGCGGCCAAGGACGAGGCCGCCGCCCTTCGCTGGTACCAGCTGGCGGCCGCCCAGGGCTATGCCAAGGCCCAGGAGCAGGCCGAGCAACTGCGCGCCGAGGGGATCGAGGCGACGACGCCGGAGGCACCGGCCGAGGATGTCGGCCAGGCCCCAAAGACGGCGTCCGGCGTCGCCGATTTGCCGGAGGAACCGGCTCTACCACCGCCTCCACTTGCCGAAAGCGAGGCGCCGGCGGCCGTGGAAGCCATGGCGCCGCCTGCCTTGCCGGACCAGGCCGGCGCCCCGGAGTTGCCCGCGGCGCCGGACGTTCCGGACGAGCCCTTGCCTCCGCAAATGGCCGCGGTCCCGGCCTCCCAGGCGAAGCAGGTCGCCCCGGCGGCGGCACCCGGAATGGCCGCGGTCGGCGCGGGGCGCTTCCGCATTTGGTTGGCCTCGATGCCCAGCGAGGAGGCGGCCTCCGGCTATCTGCGCGCGGCGCGGTCGGCCCATCCGGACGTGTTTGCCGATGCCGCGGTTGCGCCGGTCGATTTCGGCGCGGGCGAGGTCTTCTACCGCGTGGTCGCCGGAAACCTTCCGACGCGCGAGGCCGCCCGTGCCTTGTGTGAGCGCCTGCGCGCCGAAGACCCCGGCGCCTTCTGCAAGGTTCTGGCAAATTAGGTCGCGACACAGCGCTGTCCGCGCCGGATGGCGCCGAACCGGCCCTCGCAGGCGGCGCCCGGCAGGCCCGGTTTCTCTCGCCCCCGGCGGTGTGCCGGGTTAAGCGTGACCGACGCCGCCGGGCCGGCGCCTTTCAGGATACCGCCCCGGACGCCGCGGGCGCGCCGGCCGGAGACGCGATAATCCGCGGCTTCGGGGTCTTCCGGTGGAGCGCGCGGCGCCCGCGCTCGCGCTTCCTGCCTGTCATGCTGCCCGTCATGCGCTCTCTCCCTCTCGGCGGTTGGGCGGAGCTCGTGATCCGCAGTCATCGAGAGGCAGCGACTTGGGCCGCCGAACGGTTCCCCTGCCCTTGAGCCGGCGCGGGAATTCGTCCCAGAGCTCGGGGGACAGCCAACGCATGACCGGTTATCTTAGAGCCGGAACCCGGGGGTCTGAAGTGGTCGTCGTGCCGAATGGATGGCACGCCCGGGCAGGAGACCGATGGTCGCGAATTTCGCATCGAATGCCGCCCTCAGCGTCGCGGAGATGTCCCGGGCGGATGCCGCGGCCATGGCGCGCGGGGTCGCCGGCGTCGGGCTGATGGAAAACGCCGGGCGGGCCGTCGCCGAGGCCGCGCGCGCCCACTGGCAGCCCTGCCCGGTCGTGGTGCTCTGCGGTCCCGGGAACAACGGCGGCGACGGCTTCGTCGCGGCCCGGCACCTGGCCGCGGCCGGCTGGCCGGTCCGTCTGGCGCTGCTGGGCGCCCGCGACAAGCTCGCCGGCGATGCCGCGCATCACGCTGGCCTTTGGGACGGCCCGGTGGAACCGCTCGACCCGGACTTGTCGGCCAGGCTGCTCCACGGCGCCGGACTGGTGATCGACGCCCTGTTCGGCGCCGGGCTATCGCGCCCGTTGGACGGGACGGCGCGCGCGGCGGCCGAAGCGGTGAACGCCGCGGGCCGCCCGGTCGTTGCCGTCGACGTGCCGAGCGGGCTGTCCGGGGACACCGGCGAGGCGCTCGGCGGTCTGGCGATCAAGGCCGCGCGCAGCGTCACCTTCTTCCGCAAGAAGCCGGGGCATCTGCTGCTGCCCGGCCGGATGATCTGCGGCGCGGTCGAAGTCGCCGATATCGGCATCCCGGACTCGGTGCTGGCCGACATTGCGCCCAAGACCGCGGAGAACGGCCCGGCGCTTTGGGGCGCGGCGATTCCCCGGCGCCGCCTGGACAGCCACAAGTACCGCTTCGGCCACGTCCTGATCCAGGGCGGCGCGGTGATAACCGGGGCCGGCCGGCTGGCGGCCCGGGCGGCGCTGAGGGTCGGGGCGGGCCTGGTGACCGTGGCGTGCAGTCGCGAGAGCCTGCCGATCTATGCCCTCTCGATGCCAAGCCTGATCACGGCGCCGGCCGCGGGGGAAGCGGATTTCGCCGCGCTTCTCGAGGATCGCCGGAAGAACGCGGTCCTCATCGGCCCCGGCAACGGGGTCGGCGCGGCGACCCGGAAGCGCGCCCTGGCGGCGCTCGGCGCGGACAAGGCCGTGGTGCTCGACGCCGACGCCCTGACCTCGTTTCAGAGGCGGCCGGCGGCGCTGTTCGACGCGATCAGGGGCCCTTGCGTGCTGACCCCCCACGAGGGGGAATTCGGTCGGCTGTTTCCCGATCTTAAGGGCGACAAGCTGACCCGCGCCCGCGCGGCGGCGCGGCAGAGCGGCGCGGTGCTGCTGCTCAAAGGCGCGGACAGCGTGATCGCGGACCCGGACGGCCGGGCCGCGATCAACGCCAATGCGCCCCCGGAGCTGGCCACGGCGGGCACGGGCGATGTGCTTTCCGGGCTCGTCGCCGGCCTGCTGGCCCAAGGCATGAATGCCTTCGACGCCGCCTGCGCCGCGGCCTGGCTGCACGGTGAAGCGGCCGCGGCCATAGGTCCGGGCCTGATCGCCGAGGATCTCCCGGAGGCGCTCACCGGCGTGCTGCGCCGGCTTTTGTAGCCATCGACCATGCGGGCTCGCGCTCTGGCTGTAATTCCAAAGTTTTCGACAACTTATTACTATTAACCGAAGCTTAAATGCTCATGGCGCATTGTAAAGGCCTGGATTGGCGCAGGCTCAGTTTCGGCCAACCGAGTATTGGTGAAAGGTATTCATTATGTTGGCGCAGCGGGTTGGGCACTGGTTCAAGGGCGGTCCCCGCCGACAGGAAGTGAAGGTCGGGGCCGTGTTTCGGAACATCCGCAAGGGCAACATTATCGAAACCGCCAAAGTACTCGACATCGTGCCCGATTCGATGGGGGTCCCGCACGTGCACTACAGGGTCTCGATCCGGAGTTCGCACCACGAGTGCTTGGAGGAACAGCGTACGCTAGGGCTGGCCAGCTTCGCCGAACGCTTCTCGAAACCGGCTCCGGCCTAAGCAGAGTGATCTTGGCCCGGCCAC
>JBHIDD010000099.1:0-8260 GCA_046759925.1 Kiloniellaceae bacterium | reverse complement strand
TGATGTTCAACAACCGCGCCTACTACAACGACTGGGAACACCAGATCCGCATGGCGCGGCTGCGCGACAC
This sequence comes from Kiloniellaceae bacterium, assembly GCA_046759925.1. GTDB lineage: Bacteria > Pseudomonadota > Alphaproteobacteria > Kiloniellales > J153 > JBHIDD01. Next base: position 8,190 of record JBHIDD010000099.1, on the reverse strand, counting down.
GCCCGAGGAACGCGCCCATATCGGCATGGACCTGTTCGGCCCCGCGCCCGATTTCGCCGGGCTCGCGCGCTCCATGGGATGGCACGGCGAAGGCCCGATCGACGAGGGCAAGGACGTCGGACCGGCCCTTAGGCGCGCCATCGCCGAGGTCGAGGCCGGCCGGCCCGCGCTCCTCGACACCATCACCCGGCCCCGTTAGCCCGGTCCTTAGGCGAACACCCAGTCGGCCAGCAAACCCTGGAACAGGATCAGTTCGAGCAGGACCTCGAACACCAGATACAGCACGGTCGCGCCGGAGAGCGCCATCGCCGCCGAGAGGCGCAAGGACTCGCGCTGGTCGAAGTAGAGGAAGGCGAACACGATGAGCGGCGCGGCGACCAGGAATCCGAACAGCAGGATGCTCAGGACCAAACCCACGAACCAGGCGATCAGGGCGACCTCGCGGCGCAGGCTGACCCTCTGGCCCGCCGAATGCTCCGCCTCCGGCCGGTCCTTTTGGGCCGCAAGGATTTCACTCACGAGTTGCACCAGGCACAGGACCACGCCGGGAATGCCGATGACGAAAGGCAGCAGCCTCGCCTCCGGCGGGTAGCCCGCGGCGACCAGAACCATGCCCGCGAAGATGGCGAGCATCACGAGGCTCATGAGCACCTTACCGTCAATCGACATGGCGCGGCTTCCCGTTGCGCCGGCGCAGGACCGTGGAGACGACCGTGCCCACGATGATTAGGATCAGAACGATCGAGATCGGCCGGAGCAGGAACGCGCCGCCCCACAAGGCCAGCGCCTTGTGCAAGGACTGCTCGGCGATGGGGCCGAGCACTAAGCCGATCACGAAGGGCGGACGCGGCCAGCGGAAGCGCTTCAGGCCATAGCCGAGCAGCCCCAGGACGACGATCAGAACCAGGTTCTCCCAGTGCCCTTTGCTGAGGTAACTGCCGAGCAGGGCGAGAATCAGGACGCAGGGGATCAGAAGGCCGCCGCGGACGAACGAGAGAAGGCCGAGCCATCGCGCCACGCCGAGGAACATGACGACCGCAAGCACGTTGGCCACGACCAGGGCCCAGATCAGGGTCCACACCAGCTCGATATTGGTCTGGATCAACATGGGGCCGGGCTGAATTCCAAGGACGACGAAGGCGCCCAGGAGGATCGCCATGCCGGAGCTTCCGGGCACGCCGAAGAACAGGGTCGGCAGCAGCGATCCGCCCTCCTTCGAGTTGTTCGCGGTTTCCGGCGCGATCACGCCCTCGACGGCGCCCTTGCCGAATTTTTCCGGATCCTTTGCTGTCTGCACCGCGTGGCCGTAGCAGATCCACGAGGCCGCGTCCCCGCCGAGGCCGGGAATGATGCCGATGACCGCACCGATGATCGAGGTGCGGAGGGTCAGCCACCAATGCCGGAAGACATCCACCATCCCGTCGACGACCTCACGAAGGCTGTAGTTCGCGGCCGCTCTGCTCACCATGGAAATCGAACCGCCCTTGACCCCGAGGGCGATCATCTCCGGGACAGCGAAGAGGGCGAGAATGGCCGTGATGATGTCCACGCCGTCCCACAGGAACAGGAAAGGGCCGGCGTAGCGGACGATCCCCAGTTGCGGGTCCATGCCGACAAAGGCGAGCATGAGCCCGAACAGTCCCACGATGATGCCCTTGGTCAGGCTGTCGCCGCTCAAGAGCGCGATGAAGGTGATGCCGAGTAGCGCCAGCAGGAAGAACTCGGCCGGACTGAAGGCGAGGACCACCGGCTTGAGGACCGGGATCAGCGCGGCCAGCACGAAGGCGCCGATGACGCCGCCGACGCCCGAGGCGCCCAGGCTCGCGCCCAAGGCCCGCCCCGCCTGCCCCTTCCGGGTCATCGGATAGCCGTCGACGATGGTGGCGGCGTCGGGACCGGTTCCCGGGACCCCGAAAAGGATGCTGGGAACCGACCCGCCGGTGTGAACCACCGAATGCATGGCGAGCAGGAACACGGCCCCCGGAATCATCTCCATACCGAAGACGAACGGAATCAGAAGCGCGATGCCGAGCTTCCCGCCAAGGCCGGGCACGGCGCCGAAAAACATGCCGATCGGGATGGCGAGCAGGATCAGCGCCATCGAGGTCGGCGAACTGACGAGCCCGATCAGGCTCGAAAAGACGATGTCCAAGATTGCCCCTTGCGGTCAGTTCCGGATGTTGTGCAGCAGCCGCTCGGTCGGGATATCCCGTCCGATCCCCTTGGCTTTCGCCGGTTCGTAAACCTTTCCAGCGACGGCAAAGAGTTGTGCGCCCGGAATGTTGCCCCGTTCCCGGAACGCGATCTGCGCGGGCGGGGCCCGGCCCTTTGTCCGACCGCTCAAGGGGTCGGCCAGAAGGATCGACCTGGCCCCGACCACCGCGCCGCGGCCCCTCCGCTTGCGGTGGCCTCCCGCATCACCCGGCTTGACGCCGTAGGCGATGGGCGCGTGGGCCAAGCCGAACCCGGGCACGCCCCACGGCGATGGCGCATTACCGAGGCCCAGGCAAACTTCGAACCTTGCCAGGGCCGCAGCGTCGGGCTTGCCGCCGATGCAGGTGACATGGGCTCCCTCCGCAAGTCACGCGCCGAACACGACGGGCCCGACCGCATCGGTCCAGCCGGCGACGATACCGGCGTTGCCGCGGGCCTCCCGCGGGCCCGCCAAGGCGCACAACGTGATATCCATGGTGCGAACGGCCCGCACGTCCTCGTTGTCGAGAAGCAGGGTCCCGGGAGCCGCCCCCACCCGGCGCGCCGCTTGCCGTCACTTGCAGGCAAGCAGGCTCGGTTCGTTTTCTCCTCCCGGCGTGTAGGTGATGTCGCAAACCATTCCCGCCTTCAGTTTCGAGCGCTTGCTCTCCTGGTCGTCGATCACGACCTTGGTGCGCGAGCCGCTCACCTTCGATTGGATGGTCTTGCCGTCTTTCCCGGTGAAGCTGATCTTTTTGCCCTTCTTGCCGACCTTGAGCAGTTCGCTCGTGACCTTCAGCTGCGGCGCCTTCTCGCTGAGCACGGCGGTGACCATCGCCACCGTTTCAGGCGACTGGGTGAGCGCCTGCTTGACCCTGCCGGCAACGTCCTCGCCATAGAGCGGATCGATGGGAATCCCCAGCTTTTCCGCCTTGGCTTGGAGCCCGGGGTCTTCGAGAGCGCTTCTGTAGGCGTCGATCAGAACCTTGGCGCGATCGGCGGGGACCCCTGGCGGGGCCGCGGTCAGCCGCGCCAACTCGGCCTGGGCGGCGATCAGCGCCACGACCGACCTGCCTTGCCCCTCGGTGATCGTCTCGGCGGCCAGGGCGACGCCTTCCATGCCGGCCGCCTTCGTGCCGCCAATTTGCAGGATGAAGCGGCCGTAGCCGTTTGTCACGAACGGCTGCAGGGAGCTCCGGGATCCCAGCTGGCCCACCACTTCGCCCCGCATCATGGCCATTTCCCCTTCCTGGCCGCGATAGCCGGGGATCAGTTTGACGTTGAGCTTGAGCGCGTTGATCAACATCTTGGTTTCGTTGTAGGACGCGCTGCCGGGGCCGGAGGCGGCGAACTTCACCTCCTTTTTGACATTCAGGAGATCGGCGAAGCTCTTGATGTCGGACTTCCTGTCGACGACCACCACCCGCGGGTCGGCGGCGGCCTTTCCGATGTAGGTCAGCTCGGTCAGGTCGAACTTGATGCCTTCCCGCCCGAGAAGCTGCGCGTAGATCAGGCCGGTGTTGAAGGTGCCGATGGTCAGCCCGTCGGGCTTGGCGGCGAAGAGCTGGTTCGTGCCGATGATGTGGCCGGCGCCGGGGACGTTCTTGACGATGATCTTGCTGACCGGAAGGTACTGCTCCATGGTTTCGGCGATCAGCCGGGCATAGGTGTCGTAGCCGCCGCCGGGCGACGTGGCCACGATGTAGGTCAAGGTCTTGCCGTCGAAAAACTCCTCGGCGCTCTCGGCAAACGCGGGCGCCGTGAGAAACAGGGCCGCAACGAGCGCCGTGAGCCCTGGAATCCGATGTTTCTTCGCTTGGGACATAGCGGTCATCCTCTCCTTCCAGACTGATATTTCCGAGCCGCCGAAGCCGGCGCGCGGCCTGGTCGGAACGCAATCCGGCCCCGCGCCGGCCCATCGCGACGAGCGGACTGCCCGTCGGGCATCATCGCTCGGAGACTATTCATCCGTATGGCCGTCGTTACCCCATATTCCTCAAGCAGGCCGTGGTGCGTGGCTCCAACGACTTTGCCGTCGACCGATCGAGCGGCCTTCGACGGATGCGGCGGTGCCGTCGCCGCTGCGGGCGTTGCCGAAAAAGCCCGTCATGTCGTCCCGCTCGGCCGGGCGGCGCGCGCCGGCTAGAACCCCTCGGCGTTTTCCAGTTGCTCGAACCAGTCGAAGCCCATGTCCTTGATGATTCGATTGTTGATGACGATGATTCGGGCCTCGTTTTCGGAGTCCGCATTCACGTGCTGGTGGATGCAGTAGGGCGGAACATAAATGAAATCCCCTTGCGCCCACTCGAACTTGCGTGGCTCGTCCTCCCACTCCCATTCGAACGCGTCCTGGCAGTCGAATTTGACGTCCCAGTGCAGGTCGTAACCGCGGCCCTCGACGACGTAGACAATCTCCTCGCTCAGGTGGCGGTGCTTGCCGGAGGCCTTGCCCGGCTCCAGGAACTGCATGTAAGCCTCGATGCAGGATTCCTTGGTCCCCAGCTTCTCGTGAATGATGTGTTTGATCAGGCCGTCCGGGGACCGCTCGAACGGCATCTGGGCGGCCTTCACCACGTTGAGACCGCTTTGGTAATCCCTGCGGGATTCCGCGGACGCCTTCAGGGCGTCACGATAGAAGCTACAGGATTTGTCGCCGGACCGGGCCTTGGCCCTCTCTTTCTCGTCGTTCGCGCTCATCACAGGGCTCCGTCGGTCGCCTCGGCCGCGGCCTAGAGATCCTCCGGCGGTCGATAGTCCTCGTGCCCGGGCACCGGTTCCTTGGGCGGAAATTTGACGACCTTCTGGAACAGCATGTGCATGAACAGGAACAAGGGCTTTGCCTTCATGATCAGGACCACGGCTTCGTCGTCGGGGTCGTCGTTGAAATGCTGGTGAACGCAGGCGTTCCCGACGATCATCGCATCGCCGGCTTCCCAGTCGATGCGCCGCCCGTCGTGAACGTCATGGCCTTTGCCCTTCAGGACATAGAACACGGCGCTGTTCATGTGGCCGTGTTTCTGGCCGGTGCCGCCTGGCGCGTAGCAGTCGATATGGGCTTCGATCGACTGGGCGACCTTCACCGCCTGCGGGTTGATGATCTTCTTGCCGAAGTTTTGCGGCCCGCCCTTCCATTTCCAGTCCTTGGATCTGATGACTCGGGGCTGGTCGAACAGTTCCCTGACCAGGTCGCCATAGGTGCCTTCCAGCGCGCGCACGAACGTCCGCTTCTTGGTCCAACGCTCCCAGACCACCTCTTCATGTTCGCGGGGCCGGTTGTGTCCGCGCGGGGCGTGGGCCGGCCCGTTCGCGCTGTCATCATGGTCCGATCGGTCAATCATATTCCGCGCACCGTTGTCGATTCCTCGGGAGACGGCGGATACCCCGATCCTCCGTCCTTGCCGAACGCCCGCCCCGGACTCGCATTCCCGGCATGCGCGGGGTCGAGATTCGGAGCCTTCGCCTAATTTACGCCCGATATTATCCACCAGTCGTGCGCCGAGACACACCGGATATGGAATGTCAGCCAGACAGGTTCTGTATAGGCTTCGCCCGGGCCGGCCCTTTACCGGCGGATTTCCGACACCTTGGGTGGACATCGGGTTTCGAAACCGGGACGATCGAGTCGCGCGACTCCGGCCTGTTTGGGGAGCCATGACCGAGCCGCCGTCCCGACTCTTCGCCATGTTGCGGCGCTTGGGCCTGATGGCCGAAGACGAGACGCCGAGGATCGCGCCGCTTTTGGGCGGTGTGTCTTCGGACATTTGGCGCATCGACCTTGAGCACCAGGCGATCTGCGTCAAGCGGGCCCTGCCGAAGCTCAAGGTGGCCGCGGATTGGCGCGTACCCGTCGAGCGCAACGCCTACGAGGTCTCGTGGATCGAGACTGCGGGGAAAATCGTGCCCGAGGCCGTGCCACGCCTATTGGCCCACGATCCCGAGGCTGGCCTGTTCGTCATGGAATTTCTCGATCCGGCCCGTTATCACCTCTGGAAGGAGCAACTGCGGCGGGGAGTTACCGATCCGGCGGTCGCCCGGGCCGTTGGCGACCGGCTCGTGCGCATCCATGCCGCCACGGCCGGCGACCCGCGCGTGGCGGCGCGCTTTTCGACCGATGACATTTTTCGCGCCATCCGGCTCGAGCCTTACCTCGAAGCTGCGGCACGGGCACACCCCGACCGGGGGGCGAGGCTCAGCGAACTGGTCGAGATCACGGCTTCGACCAGACGCGCGTTGGTGCACGGCGACGTCAGTCCCAAGAACATCCTTGTCGGGCCGCGAGGTCCGGTGTTCCTCGACGCTGAATGCGCTTGGTACGGAGATCCGGCCTTCGATCTCGCGTTTTGCGCCAACCATTTTCTCCTGAAGTGTCTGTGGACCCCGACGGCCGCACGCGGCTTCCTCGACTGCTTCGGCGCGATGGTGGAAACCTATCGTTCAGGTGTGTCCTGGGAGCCGGCACAGTCCGTCGAAACGCGCGCGGCGCGGTTGCTCCCGGGGCTCTTGCTGGCGCGTGTCGACGGCAAGTCGCCGGTCGAGTATCTGGTCGAAGAGCGTGACAAGGACCGCGTACGCGAAGTTGCGCGCGCCCTGCTCGCCGAGCCGGCCGATACGCTCGCGGCGGTTCGTCACGCCTGGGCCGAGGAGATCGGAATTTGACCGGAACCGAGATTGCCGGGCTCAAAGGGCGGCGGGTGTGGGACTCGCGCGGCCGGCCGACGGTTGAGGTCGATGTCCGCCTCAAAGCGGGCGGTCTCGGCCGGTCCATTGCACCGGCCGGCGCCTCGACGGGCGCCGGCGAGGCCGTGGACCTGCGCGACGGAGGCGCCGCGTTCGGCGGGTTCGACGTGACCCGCGCCCTCAAGGCGGTCTCCGGCGACATCGCGGCGGCGCTTGTCGGCGTCGACGCGGCGGATCAGGCGGCGGTCGACCGCATCCTGATCGAGCTTGACGGTACGCCGAACAAGAGTCGACTCGGCGCCAATGCCCTGATTGCCACGTCCATGGCGGTCGCCCATGCCGCGGCCCGGGAAGCCGGCCTGCCGCTGTGGCGCTACCTTGGCGGCTCGGGGACTTCCGTCCTCCCGCTGCCCGAGGTCCAGATCTTCGGCGGCGGGGTGCATGCGGCACGCCGCGTGGACGTGCAGGACTTCATGGTCATCCCGCTCGGTGCCGGCGATTTTGTGCAGGCAATCGACTGGTCGGCGGAGGTCTATCGCGCCGCCGGCGAACTCATGGCGGAGAGCGGCCGGCTGCAGGGGGTCGCCGACGAGGGCGGCTACTGGCCGGCATTCGACAGCAACGAGCAGGCCATCGATACGCTTGTCAGAGCCATCGAACGGGCCGGGCTGACGCCCGGCCGGGACGTGGCGATCTCGCTTGACGTGGCGGCATCCGCGTTCGGTCGGCGCGGGCGCTATCGCCTGTCTCGTGACGGGCGCGACCTGGACACGGACGGCCTTTGCGAGCTGCTGGTCGGCTGGATCGCGCGATATCCGATCGTCGCGGTGGAGGATCCCTTCGCCGAGGACGACACGGCGGGGTTCGCGCGGTTCACCCGCGAGGTGGGCGACCGGGTGGAGGTGGTCGGCGATGACATCGTCGTGACCAGCCCGGCACGGGTCGGTTCGGCAGCACAGGCCGGTGCTTGCAATGCGATACTTTTGAAGCCGAACCAGGCGGGAACGCTGACCGAGACGCGCGCGGCGCTGGCGGCTGCGCGGCGCGCGGGCTGGGGCGTCATCGTCTCGGCCCGTTCCGGCGAGAGCGAAGATGTGACCATCGTCCATCTCGCTGTTGGCTGGGGCGCACCGCAGCTCAAGGTCGGGTCCTTCGCCCGCTCCGAGCGGATGGCCAAGTGGAACGAGGCCCTTCGCATCGCCGAAGCGCTCGGTGGGCGCGGCCGACTGCCGCCCGGATCCTCGTTTCCCTGGGGACGCTGAGAATTTGCCTTCCCGGTCCCGCGACGGCCGCGCCGCCGCTTGCGGCGAAACCTTAAGC
>JBHIDD010000098.1:0-8337 GCA_046759925.1 Kiloniellaceae bacterium | reverse complement strand
CCGGTGCACGCCGCTCCCGCCTACCTCTCGCGCCTGATCCGCCAGGGCTTCAAGGTGGCGATCTGCGAGCAGATGGAGGACCCGGCCGAGGCCAGGAAGCGGGGCACCAAGGCGGTGGTCAAGCGCGAGGTCGTGCGCCTGGTTACCCCCGGCACGATCACCGAGGATGAGCTGCTGGACGCCCGGGCGCACAACTTCCTTGCCGCGCTCGCCGAGGCCGGGGGGGCCTTCGGGCTGGCCTGGCTGGACATGTCGACCGGCGAATTTCTGGCCCAGCCGTTGGACTCCGGCGGGCGCGACGCGGCGCCGCGGGGCGGCCTGGCGGCCGCGCTCGCGCGGCTCGATCCGGGCGAGCTGGTGCTCCCCGAGCGCCTTCTCCAGAAGCCCGAACTCTTCGAGGTGTTGGCCGAGTGGACGCCGGCGCTTTCGCCTCTGCCCTCGTCCGGCTTCGACAGCGAGAACGCCCGGGCTCGCCTCGAGGCGCTCTACCGTGTCAAGGCGCTCGACGCCTTCGGCGATTTCACGCGCGCCGAGCTGGCCGCCGCCGGCGCGCTTGTCGACTACGTGGAACTCACCCAGAAGGGCCAGCTGCCGCGCCTTGCCCCGTTGCGCCGGCTCGGCGCCGGGGCGGTCATGGAGATCGACGCCGCGACCCGGCGCAACCTGGAACTGACCGCCGCGCTCGACGGCGGACGGCAGGGCAGCCTGCTCGGGACCATCGACCGCACGGTGACCGGCGCCGGCGCGCGGCTCCTGGCCGCGCGGCTTGCCGCGCCGCTCACCGACCCGGCGGCGATCGCCGCCCGCCTCGACATGGTGGGGTTCCTGATCGAGGCGGAGCCCTTGCGCGCCGAGTTGCGCGCGCGGCTTCGCCGCTGTCCGGATATCGAGCGCGCCCTGTCCCGCCTGACCCTCGGCCGCGGCGGGCCGCGGGACCTGGCCGCGGTGCGCGATGCGCTCGGCGAGTCCGCGGTCATACGCGGCCTTTTGGCGGCCGAGGGCCTCGCCACGCCGCCCGAAGGGATAACAGGCGCGGCACGCGACCTCGGCTTCCACGATACCTTGGTCGAGCGCTTGGGCCGCGCGCTTTCGCCCGACCTGCCGCTCGTCGCACGCGACGGCGGCTTCATCGCCCCCGGCTATGCGCCGGAACTCGACGAGCTCGAGACCTTGCGCGACGAAAGCCGCCGACTGATCGCCGGGCTGCAAAGCAAGTATGCGGTCGAGACCGGCATTCAGACCCTCAAGATCCGGCACAACAACGTGCTCGGCTACTACATCGAGGTGACGCCCACCCAGGCCGAGAAGGTGCCGAGCGGCGCCGATGCCGCCTTCATCCACCGCCAGACCCTGGCCAGCGCCGTGCGCTTTGCCACCGTCGAGCTCGCCGAGCTGGAGCGGAAGATTTCCACCGCGGCGGACAAGGCGCTGGCGATCGAGCTGCGGCTTTTCGACGACCTGGTGGGCGAGGTGACGGCCCGGGCCGAGGCGATCGCCTCGGCCGCCCGGGCGCTCGCCGAACTCGACGTCGCCGCCGGGCTCGCCGATCTGGCGGCAGACGGCCGCTGGTGCCGGCCCGGGCTCGATACCTCGACCGCCTTCGAGGTGACCGCCGGGCGCCATCCCGTGGTCGAGGCCGCGCTGGAGCGGTCCCAGGAGGGCGGCTTCGTCGCCAACGACTGCCGCCTCGGCGGCGACGGCCCGGAGGCCAAGCGCATCTGGCTGGTGACCGGCCCCAACATGGCGGGCAAGAGCACGTTCCTGCGCCAGAACGCGCTCATCGCGATCCTCGCGCAGATGGGCTGCTACGTGCCGGCGCAGGACGCGCAGATCGGCGTCGTCGACCGCCTGTTCAGCCGGGTCGGCGCGGCCGACGACCTGGCGCGCGGGCGCTCCACCTTCATGGTCGAGATGGTCGAGACCGCGGTCATCCTGAACCAGGCCGGGCCGCGCGCGTTGGTGATTTTCGACGAGATCGGCCGGGGGACGGCGACCTTCGACGGGCTGTCGATCGCCTGGGCCTGCGTCGAGTCCCTGCACGAGGTCAACCGCTGCCGCACGCTGTTCGCCACCCATTACCACGAGCTCACCAGCCTCGCCGCCAAGCTGCCGGGCCTCGCCTGTTATGCCATGGGGGTCAAGGAATGGCGGGGCGATGTGGTCTTCCTGCACGAGGTGGCGCCGGGGGCGGCGGACCGTTCCTACGGCATCCACGTCGCGAAATTGGCCGGCCTGCCGGAGGCGGTGGTCAGCCGCGCCGAGGAGGTGCTTTCGGTCCTCGAGCAGGGCGAGCAGGCCGGCGCGCTTTCGCGCCTCGCCGACGACCTGCCGCTCTTCGCCGCGCAACTGAAGACCGTCCCGGCGGCGGCGCGTTCCGAACTGGAAAAACGCCTCGCCGAGGTCAACCCCGACGAGCTGACCCCGAAGGCGGCCCTCGAGCTGCTCTACGAATTAAGGCGGCTGCTCGAAGGCTAGAACGCAACGATCACGGGCCCCGGACCGGCAGCGTGAGCGCCTTGCGTTCGCCGATGATATCCAGGTAGATCACCTCGATGCGCCAATGTTGGGCGTCGTCGCGAAAGGCCGCCGGCTCGGCGAGCGGGACGCGCGCGAGCACCCGCCGGCTCGTGTACGTCTCCGCTTCGGCGTGCAGGCCCAAGCCGAGGCGGACCGAAGGCTTGATACCGCTCGACGACCCGCCGCGGACCGCGAGTCCGACAAGCGCGCCGGGGGCCGCGGTGCCGGTCTCGCGCGTGGCCGGGACAAGTGCCGCGGCCGGGTGACGCCGGCCCATGGGATCGATGAGGACGACCCGCTCGATACGGCGGCCAGGCGGGATATCGAAGACCACCACCCGGACCGCGTCGCCCGCCGGGCCTTCGAGGCTCGCGCCGGCCCGCATCACGCGGGATTGCTCGGGCAACCGTTCCGCGCAGGCGGCAAGCGTTGCGGCGATGGAACATACGGCGAGAAGGCGTCTCATGGGGCTTCACATGGGACCGGCCCGCAAGTCCGCAAGTCCGGGGACAGTATCAGGCAAGTCCGGCAAGTCCGGGGACAGTATACTATTTTTCTGCGCATAGACGCGTTCAGGCGATTCGGGCGCGGCAACCCAGAAAAAATGGTATACTGTCCCCGAATTCTGCCCCCGAATTCTCGCGGTTAACTCTTCGCCCCCCTTTCATGGCATAATTTCCTTGCAAGGCGGAATCGCCGCGGCAATTTGGAGTGTCATGGACGGATCGGCGACGAAGAGCGTGCTCGGGACCGAGGCCGGCAAGCCCCGCGCGATCGTCGGGCGGCGGTTCCTGCATGCGGAGCTGGCGCGCATCGTCGCGGCGGGGCTGTCCGCCGGCGAGACGCGCGCGGGCATCCTCGCCGCGCTCAAGGCGGCGCTGGCCGCGGGCCGGGCCGAGCTCCGCCGGCGCTTCGACGAGGGCGCCTCGGGCCGCGAGGTGGTGCGCGCCAACGGCCACCTGGCCGACCAGATCGTCCGGGCGATCCACGACCATGTCTCGGAGCACCTCTATCCGCTCGGCAATCCCTCGACCGGCGAGGTGCTCTCGCTCGTCGCCCTGGGCGGCTACGGCCGCGGTGAGCTGGCGCCGAAGTCGGACATCGACCTGTTGTTCCTGCTGCCCTACAAGCTGACGCCGCGCAGCGAGCAGGTCGTCGAGGAAATCCTCTATTTCCTCTGGGACCTGGGCTTCAAGGTGGGCCACGCCACCCGCTCGGTGGACGACTGCATCCGCCAGGCGAAGGCCGATCTGACCATCTGCACCAGCTTGCTGGAGGCGCGCTGGCTCTCGGGCGACCGGGACCTCTACCGGAGCTTCCGGCGCCGGTTCCGCAGGGAAACCGAAGCGGCCAAGAGCAAGACCCGCTTCATCGAAGCCAAGCTCGCCGAGCGCGCCGCGCGGCATCGGCGCCTGGGCGGTTCGCGCTATGTGCTCGAGCCGAACATCAAGGACGGCAAGGGCGGCCTGCGCGACCTGCATACGCTGTACTGGATCGCCAAGTACCTTTATCACGTGAGCGACGTCTCGAAACTGGTCGCGGGCGGGATCTTCACGCCGGCGGAGGTGCACCGCTTCGACAAGGCGCAGAACTACCTCTGGACCCTGCGCTGTCATCTGCACTACCTGACCGGCCGGGCCGAAGAGCGCCTGACCTTCGACCTGCAGAAGCAGATCGCCCCGCGCATGGGCTACACCGTCCATGCCGGCACCCAGGACGTGGAACGCTTCATGAAGCACTACTTCCTGGTCGCCAAGGACGTGGGGGATCTCACCCGCATCTTTTGCGCCGCGCTCGAGGCCGAGCACAACCGCCGCTCGCGCTTCCGCCTGCCGTCGCTCAAGCGCCGCCGCGCGGTCGAGGGCTTTCGCCTCGAGGGCGACCGGCTCGGCGTGCCGAGCCCGGACGTTTTCGCCGAGACGCCGATCCAGATGCTGCGCATCTTCCATGCCGCGCAGAAGCACGACCTGGACATTCACCCGCGGGCGCTGCGCTGGATCACCCAGCAACGCAAGCATGTCGACCGGGCGCTGCGCGAGGAGCCCGAGGCCAACCGGATCTTCCTGGAGATGCTCACCTCGCCCAAGGACCCGGAGACCACCTTGCGCCGGCTCAACGAGGCCGGCGTCTTCGGCCGCTTCGTGCCCGACTTCGGCCGGGTGGTGGCGCAGATGCAGTACGACATGTACCACCACTTCACCGTGGACGAGCACACGATCTTCGCCATCGGCGTCCTGCACCGCATCGAGCAGGGCTTGCTCAAGGACGAGGTCCCGATCGCCAGCGAAGTGGTCCACAAGGTCCTCTCGCGGCGCGTGCTCTATCTCGCAGTCCTGCTCCACGACATCGCCAAGGGCCGCGGCGGCGATCATTCCGAGATCGGCGCCAAGATCGCCCACAAGCTCTGTTCCCGGCTGGGCTTGAGCGACGAGGAGACCGAGACCGTCGCCTGGTTGGTGCGGCATCACCTGGCGATGTCCAATACCGCCTTCAAGCGGGACCTCGACGATCCCAAGACGATCCAGGATTTCGCCGCGCTCGTGCAGTCGCCGGAACGGCTGCGCCTGCTGCTGGTGCTCACCGTGGCCGATATCCGCGCCGTCGGACCCACCGTGTGGAACGCCTGGAAGGCGGCGCTCTTGCGCGATCTCTATTGGCGCGCCGAGGAGCTGGTCTCCGGCGCGGTCGCGGCCGAGGACCGCGCGGCGCGCATCGAAGCCGCCAAGGCGGCCCTGCGAGCGGCGCTTGCCGACTGGCCGGCGGACGAGATCGAGGCGCATCTCAAACGCGGTTACGACCCCTACTGGCTCTCGGTCGACGGCGCGACCCACCTGCGCCACGCGCGCCTGGTGCGCGAGGCGGAGCGGGCGCGACGGCCGCTGACCATCGATACGCGGATCGACCGCTACCGCGAGGCGACCGAGATCACCATCTACACCGCCGACCATGCCGGCCTGTTCAGCCGCATCGCCGGCGCCATGGCGGTTGCCGGCGCCAGCATCGATGCGGCCCGGATCTTCACGCTCGCCAACGGCATGGCGCTCGACACCTTCTTCGTGCGCGATGCCCAGGGCGGGCCCTTCGACCGGGCCGACAAGCTGGCCCGGCTTGCCGCGGCGATCGAGCAGACGCTCGCCGGGCGCCTCAAGCCGGCGCTGGAACTGGCCCGGCGCAAGTCGCCGATCCCCAGCCGCATGCGGGTCTTCAAGGTGGCCCCGCGCGTGCTCGTCGACAACAGCGCCAGCGCCCACTCCACGGTGATCGAGGTGAACGGCCGCGATCGGCCCGGCTTGCTCTACGAGATCACCCTGGCGCTCAGCAAGCTCAACCTGATGATCCACGGCGCGCGGATCGCCACCTACGGCGTGCGCGCGGTCGATGTCTTCTACGTGCGGGACGTGCTCGGCGACAAAATCGAAGACGCGGGAAAACTCAAGCGCATCCAGAACCGGCTGCTGGCGGCGCTCGCCGATCCGGAGTGCGGGGCGGCCAAGCCCGAGGCCGGGACAAAGACCGTCGCCAGGCCGGCCAAGGCGCGCCAGGCGGACGGCGCACCGGCGGAGCCGGCTGCCGCCAAACCGGCCAGGGGCAAGGCCGGCGCGGTCAAGAAGGCGGCGGGCAGGACGTCCAGGGCGGGGAAGGCGGCCCGCCGACGGGGCACCGCGGCGGCGGAATAGCGTTTGAACACGTGTCGCTCCTACCGATCGGCCCGGCCGGGTGCCGCATCGCCGGCCGTTGCGGCGCAACGATGCGGGACGGCAAAAGGATGGAGTCATACCACCGCGCCGTTGAAGGCATCTTCCTCGGCTCGGCGGCAAGCGCGACCGCGCGCCGCGCCCACGGGCGCGAAGGCCAAGGGGCCGAATGGCCCCGCCCGGCGCTTGCGGGAACATAGGCGAGTCCATTCGTGGGCGCGCCGGTATCATTTGACCTGCCGAGCCCGCGACCGCTCGCCCGCCCGGCGTCGGGCGAAGCCTCAAGCGGGGTCCCGAGCGGGCGCCGAAGGCGCAAGAGACGGCACGAGAATCGTCACCTCGCGTAGAAACCGCTCAGCCGCCCTTCCTTAAGGCGCCGCGATCCTCTAGATAGTCGGTGTCCATGGCGTTTCTCCGTTCCATCGCGACGGTCGGCGGCTACACCGGCATCAGCCGCGTCCTCGGCTTTATGCGCGACATCCTGATCGCGGATGTCATCGGCACCGGCCCGGTGGCAGACGCCTTTTTCGTCGCCTTCCGGCTGCCCAATCTGTTTCGGCGCCTGTTCGCCGAGGGCGCCTTCAATGCCGCCTTCGTGCCGCTTTTCGCGCGCCGCCTGGAGGAGGGCGGCGGGGCTGCGGCCAGGGCGTTCGCCGAGGAGACCCTGGCGATCCTGCTGACCACCCTCTTGCTGCTGACCGCGATCGCCATGGCGGGGATGCCCTGGCTCATGTACGTGCTCGCGCCCGGCTTCTCGGTCGATCCCGGGAAGTTCGACCTCACGATCCAGCTGAGCCGGATCACCTTTCCCTATCTCTTGTTCATGGCGCTGGTCGCGCTGCTCGGCGGCGTGCTCAACTCGCTTTACCGCTTCGCCGCGGCGGCGGCCGCACCGATCCTGCTCAACGTCTTTTTCATCCTGGCGCTCGTCGCGGTCCTGCCGCTCGTCGGCACGCCCGGTCACGTCCTCGCCTGGACCGTGGCGGCGGCGGGGATCGGGCAGTTCCTGTTGCTGCAGGCGGCCTGCGGCCGGGCCGGCATGACGCTCCGCCTGGCGCGCCCGCGCCTGACCGCGGGGATCCGGCGGCTGCTGAAGCTTATGGTCCCGGGACTTCTCTCGGCCGGCGCCCTGCAGATCAACCTGATGGTCGGGACGATCATCGCGTCGTTGCAGGCCGGCGCCGTCTCCTACTTGTATTACGCCGACCGGGTTTATCAGCTTCCGCTGGGCCTGATCGGCATCGCCATCGGAATCGTGCTGCTGCCCGATCTTTCCCGCAAGCTGCGGAGCGGCGCCAAGGGGGAGGCCATGGCCAGCCTCAACCGCGGCCTGGAACTCGCGCTGCTGCTTACCCTGCCGGCCACGGTGGCGCTGATCGTCATGCCCTGGCCGATCGTCGTCGTGCTCTTCGAGCGCGGCGCCTTCGACCGGGCCGCCGCCGAGGCCACGGCGCTCGCGCTGGCCGCCTTCGCGCTCGGCCTGCCGGCCTACGTTCTGGTCAAACTGCTGCAGCCGGCCTTCTTCGCCCGCGAGGATACGGTCACCCCGCTCAAGATGGCGGTGGCATCGGTCGCCGCGAACATCGCGCTCAGCCTCGCCCTGTTCTGGTCCTTGGGACACTTCTGGTCCGTGGGCCACGTCGGCATCGCGCTCGCCACCGCGCTCGCGGCCTGGCTGAACACCGCCTTGCTGGCCGTGAGCCTGCGCCGCCGGGGCTTCCTTGCGCTGGATACCCGGCTCAAATCCCGCCTGCCCCGGGCCCTTGCCGCCAGCCTGGTCATGGGCGCGGCGCTGTGGGGCGGGTCCGGCTGGCTGGAGCCCTGGTTCGACGGCCCGGCGGGCTTGCGCGTGCTCGCCCTGGCGATCCTGGTGGCCGGCGGGCTCGCCCTCTATGCCGGGCTCGCGCTGCCTCTGGGCGCGGTGTCGCGCGGCGAGCTGGCGGCGCTCGCCCGCCGAGTCCGCCAAGCCCCGCGCTAAGCGCCCCTCTTGACCGTGGAGGCTCGATGCGGCGATAACGCCGCGGCCCCGCGTGGCGGCAGGAAACCAATCGGCAGACCGACGCGATGAAGCGCATTTTCTCGGGCGTGCAGCCCACCGGCAACCTGCACCTCGGCAACTACCTGG
>JBHIDD010000097.1:0-8388 GCA_046759925.1 Kiloniellaceae bacterium | reverse complement strand
CCCAGGTTCCCGGCCTCGATCGCCCCGAAGGGCGTCGCGACCCGGCCCTCGTGGACAACGCATTCCAGGCGGTTCATGTCGCCGAAGAAGCTGGCCACGAACGCGTCCTTCGGGGCGAAGTACAGGTCGGTCGGCGGGCCGACCTGGACGAGCCGACCCTCCCGCATCAACGCGATCCGGTCGGCCATGAACATCGCCTCCTCCGGGTCGTGGGTGACCATGAGGGTCGCCGCGCCGCTCTGCTTGAGGATATGCAGGGTCTCGTCACGGACCTGGTTGCGCAGCTGCGTGTCCAGGCCGGAAAAGGGCTCGTCCATCAGCATGACCCGGGGCCTCGGCGACAAGGCCCGGGCGAGCGCGACCCGCTGCTGCTGGCCGCCCGACAGGCTGTGCGGATAGGCCCCGGCATAGTCCGCTATGCCGACCTGGCCAAGCACCTCCTCGGCCCGGGCGCGACGTTCCGCCGCCCCGAGTCCGGTCAGCCCGAAAGCCACATTGTCGCGCACGGAGAGGTGCGGGAACAAGGCGTAGTCCTGGAACACCAGGCCGACACCGCGGTCCTCCGGCGGCACGTCCATGCCGGGGTCGGCCACCGGCTGGCCGTTCATCAGGACCCGCCCGCGTTGCAGCCGCTCCAGCCCGGCGGCCACCCTGAGCGCGGTGGTCTTGCCGCAGCCCGACGGCCCCAGGAGGCAGACCAGCTCGCGCGGCGCCACCGACAGGCTGAGGTCGTCGACCGCAACCACGTCGCCGTAGGCATGGCTGACATGCTCGAGCGCGAGCGCGTCCATGGGCCTCTCAAGCCGGCGGGCCCGCGAACCCACCGGAACCATAGGATGTCATATGGCGAAGGCTATTGCGAGCGATCCGCGATAGCAACCGGGGAGTCGATGCGCCCCATCGCGGACGGTCAGTGCCCCGCTTTGGCAACCGCGGCCGCGGGCGGACCGCGCTCCGCGCCCCCCGGTGCGGCGCCCGGCCCTCCGGCATCGAAGGTCCCGCCGCCGGGTTCGACGTCCTCCGCATCGGCATCGCCCGAGCCGACGTCCTTGGCATCGGCATCGCGCGGCGCCAAATGCTCGCCGAAGCCCAGGAGATCCTCGTCGGCGGTCTCCTCGGCATCCTCGGAGGCCTCCCCGGCCGCGGGCAGCCGGCCGCGCGCGCCAGGGGCGGCCATCGCCGGCCGGGTATCGAGCAGGCCCGCGGCTTTCAACTCCGCTAGACCGGGAAGGCTGTCCAGGCTCTCCAGGCTGAAGTGGTCGAGGAAGGCCTCGGTGGTGCCCCAGGTAATCGGCCGTCCGGGGCTCCGCCGGCGGCCCTTGGGCCTGATCCAACCGGCCTCGAGGAGCGCATCAAGCGTCCCCCGCGACAGGCCAACCCCGCGTATCTCTTCGATTTCCGCCCGAGTCACGGGTTGGTGATAGGCGATGATGGCCAGCGTCTCGACGGCGGCGCGGGACGGCCTGCGCGCCACGGTGCTCTCGACCGTCATCAGCGGCCCCAGGTCGGCCGCGGTGCGGAAGGCCCAGCGCCCGCCGACCCGGACCACCCTGACCCCGCGATTCGCATAGAGGGTCGTAAGCTCGGTCATCAGTCCGTCCAGATCGGTCCCCTCGGGCAGGTGCCGCAGGATTTGCTCCGGGCCAAGCGGCTCGGCGGAGGCGAAGAGCAGCGCCTCGATCAGGCGCAAGTGTTGGAAGCGGTCGCTCATGATGGCTCCGTTGTCTGTTCGTCGCCGACGCCGCGCAGATAGACCGGCTGGAACGGTCCGTCCTGGCGGATCCGCAGCTTGCCCTCGCGGGACATCTCCAGCGCCGCCGCCAGGGTCGAGGCCAGCGCCGAGCGCCACATGAGGCCGGCGCGCAGGTCCGGCGGCAGGAAGCTCGTCAGCGTACGCCATGCGGGCGCCGCCCCGAGCAGGTTGGACAGCCGGTGCAGGGCGTCGTCGACGGAGTAGAGCGCCGACGGGTCGATCCGCAGGGTGGAGGCCTCGGCGCGCAGGCGGTTCAGGCCGTAGGCTCGCAGAAGCTCGTAGAGGCTGACCTCGTAGCTCGCCTTGCCGCTCACGACCCAGAGCGGCACCGGCTCGCCGCGCGCGAACACGTCCCGGCCGAGGCGCGGCTGCGCCATGAGGGCATGTCCGGCGTCCTGCATGGCCTGCAAACGCTGCAACTGGAACTTCAGGGCCGCCGCCATCTCGGCGCCGCTCGGCGCCTCGTCCGAGCCCGGCTCCGGCAGCAGCAGCCGCGATTTGAGATAGGCCAGCCAGGCGGCCATCACCAGGTAATCGGCCGCCAGCTCGAGGCGCAGCCGCCGGGCACGGCCGACGAACTCCAGATATTGTTCGGCCAGCGCCAGGATCGAAATCCGGGTCAGATCCACCTTCTGCTCGCGCGCAAGCTGCAACAGCACGTCGATCGGCCCCTCGTAGCCGTCCAGGTCGAGCAGCAATTCGCCCTTGCCGGCCGGCGGCCCCTGGTCCTCGAATGCCGTCGTCTCGCTCATCCGCCGATCCTCAAGCCGATGCCGCCGATCTCCGAGAAAAACGGCAACATCCACTGCAACGGACGCCAGATCACCCAATAAAAAATGTTCAAATCCACGCCGAGCTGATCGCCAAGCAGCGGCACCAGGAAGATCGCGCCGATCAGGATGAAGAGTCCATAGCGCTCCAGGCGGGCCAAAGGCAATGCCAAAGACCGCGGCAAAAGGCCGACGGCGACCCGCCCGCCGTCCAGCGGCGGCAAGGGCAGCATGTTGAAGACCGCCAGCAAGAGGTTGATCAGGATCGAATGCGCCAGGTTCCGGATCACCCAGGACTCCAACGGATCGGGAAACACCGCGGCCACGTTCATCAGCAAGGCGGAGGCAAATGCCAGGCCGAAGTTGATGCCGGGCCCCGCCGCCGCCACCATGATCATGTCGCGGCGCGGAAAGCGCAGGCGGTGGAAGGCCACCGGCACCGGCTTGGCCCAGCCGAAGATGAACGGCGCCGGCGAAATCAGCAGCAGGGCGGGCAGCACGATGGTCCCGAACGGATCGATGTGGCGAATCGGATTGAAGGTGACGCGCCCCATCTGATAGGCGGTGTCGTCGCCCAGACGCCAGGCCACGAAGCCGTGCGCCGCCTCGTGGAAGGTGATGGCGATCAACACCGGCAGGACCCAGGTCGAGGCGGTATAGGCGATGCCGGCAAGATCGTACCCCATCATGCGTCCCGCCTACGCGCCATCGAGAAGCGCCCCGAGTTCCCCGGAGAGCGCCGCCGTATCCACGGCCTGCGGGGCGACCGGCCGCGCCGCCGCGGCGGCGATCCGCCGCTCGGCCTCGGCGGAAAGGCCCGGCGCGCCCTCGGCGACCGCGGCCATCTCCGCGCGGTCTCCGTTGCAGTGCAGGGCGACGTCACAGCCGGCCTCCAACGCGGCCGCGGCGCGGCCGGCGAAATCCCCTTGCAGGGCCTGCATCGAAAGATCGTCCGTGACCAGCACTCCGTCGAACCGCAGGTATCCGCGGATCACCTCGCCGATCACCGCCTTCGAGGTCGTCGCCGGATGCTCCGGATCGATCGCCGCATAGACCACATGGGCGGTCATCGCCCAGGGCGCATCGTTGAGCGCCAGGAATGGCCGAAAGTCGCTCCGCTCCAGCTCGGCGCGCGCCAAGTCCACGACGGGCAGCGCGACGTGGCTGTCGGCTTTGGCCCGGCCGTGTCCGGGAACATGCTTGACCACCGGTAGGATCCCGCCGGCGAGCAGGCCCTCGCAGAACGCGCGGCCGAGCATGGCGACCAGCTCCGCATCCCGGCCGAAGGCGCGGTCGCCGATCACGTCGTGGGCGCCCGGCCCGGGCAGGTCGAGGACCGGCGCACACGCCACGGTGATGCCCAGCTCGGCAAGCTCGGCGGCCACAAGCCGGGCATTCAGCCGGACCGCCCGGCGGCCCCGCTCCGGATCCCGCGCCGCCAGGGCGCCGAAGCGCGCGGCCGCCGGCGCGGCGCGCCAATGGGGCGGCTGCAGGCGGGCGACCCGGCCGCCTTCCTGGTCGATCAGGACCGGCGCATCGCCGCGCCCCACGCTGGCGCGCAAGGCGGAAACCAGGGCGCGCACCTGATCGGGGATTTCGCAGTTGCGGGCGAAGAGGATGAAGCCGAGCGGATCGGTCCGCGCGAAGAAGTCCCTCTCCCATGACGTCAGAACCGGGCCTTCACAGCCGAAAATAACCGCGCGCGGGGCCACGGAGATTCAGCGCCGCAGCACGAGGCAGTCCTGCTTTTCCGCCTTGAGCCGCGCACAGAGCCGGTCGGCGGCGGCGCGAGCGGCGAAGAACCCGGCCTGGACCCGGAAGAAGGTGCCGCGGCTGCCCAGGTCGACCTTCTGCACGGTCAGTTGCCGGTCGCCCAGCAGGCCGGGATGGGCCTCCTGCAGGCGCGCCCACTCGGCCTCGACCCGGTCCCTGGCCTTGAGCGAAGCGAGCTGGACCACGAAAGCCCCTCCCGGGGGAACCGCCGCGCTCGGTCCCCCGGTAACCGGCGCGGCGGCGGCCTGGGTCCCGGCATCGGGCGAAGGCGGGGCCGGGGCGGCCGCCGGTCCGGTCCGGGCCTGGCTCTCAGCCGCCGCCTCCGTGGCGGGGGGCGACGGGACGGCGGTATCGGCCTCGGGCGGCTCCGCCGCGGCCGGCGTCTCCGGGGACGGCGGCGCCGCGGCCGGGGCCTGACCGGCGGTCACCGCCGAACCGGTTTCCGGCGCGGCCGGGGCCTTGGGCGGCCTGGGCGATTCCGGCGGCGGCAAAAGCCGCTCGACCTGCGGTTTCTCCGGGTCCGGCGTCATCTCGTTCAGCACCAGCTTGTCCTGGTACGGCACCTCGAGCCCACCGGGGCTTTCGGGACGCACTTTCGCTGGGCCCGGCTCCGCCCGGATGACGGGCAGCTTCTCGGTGTCGATCCCGCCGATGCCCCAGGTATAGGCGTACCAGATCACGGCGGCGAAGGCCGCCAAGGCGATCAGCGCGACGGCCACGGGCAGCAGTCGGCCGCGCGGCCGTTCCTGTTTCGTGGCGGGCTCCGCAGCCGCCGCGACCTCCACGGGATCCGGCTCGGGGTCCGGGTCGGTGACAATTCTCGGGGTGCCGCTTGGCCCGAAGATCACCCGTTCCCCGGGCTCGGCGGGATGCCTGACATCCTGCGGCCGCCGGTCGGAGGCCATTACCTCATCTCCTCAGCCGGTTGGACGCCGAAGATTTCCAGGCCGGAGGCGATCACGATGGCAACCCCCTGGACCAGCGCCAGCCGCGCCGCCGTCAAATCCGGCCGATCCTCCAAGAGGAAACGCAGGCGCGCCTCGTCCTTACCTTTGGTCCACAGGCCATGAAACGCCGCAGCCAGGTCGTAGAGATAGAAGGCCACCCGGTGGGGTTCGTAGGCCTCGGCGGCGCTTTCCAGCAAGCGCGGCCACTGGGCCATGCGCTTAATCAGACCAAGCTCCTCCGAGTCGGTCAAGAGATTGAGAGGGCCGTCCGCCAGAGACGCGCGATCCAACTGAATCCGCGGGAATTCCGCGGCGGCGTGACGCAGCACCGAGCGCGACCGGGCATGGGCGTACTGCACGTAGAAGACCGGATTGTCGCGGCTCTGTTCCAGGACCTGGACCAGATCGAAGTCCAGCGGCGCGTCGTTCTTGCGGGTCAGCATGATGAAGCGGACCACGTCCTTGCCGACCTCGTCGATGACCTCGCGCAGGGTCACGAAGGTGCCGGCGCGCTTGGACATCTTGACCGGCGCGCCGGCGCGCAGCAGTTTGACGAGTTGGCAGATAAGGACCTCCAGATGTCCCTGCCCTTCGGTCAGCGCCTCGACCGCCGCCTGCATGCGCTTGACGTAGCCGCCGTGATCGGCGCCCCAGACGTCGATCATGGTCTGCGCGCCGCGCCGGAACTTGTCGAGGTGATAGGCCATGTCGGAGGCGAAGTAAGTCCAGGAGCCGTCCGACTTCCTGAGCGGCCGGTCCACGTCGTCGCCGAAGTCCGTGGCGCGGAACAGCCACTGCTCGCGGGGCTCCCAGTCCTCGGGGAGCTTGCCTTTGGGCGCCTCCAGCTTTCCTTCGTAAATCAGGCTTTTGCCTCTCAATAATTCGAACGCCGCCTGAACCTTGCCCGCTTGATGCAGCATCCGCTCGGAGATGAAGACATCGTGCCGAACGCCTAGGGCGGCAAGGTCCTTTTTGATCAGCCCCATCATGGCCTCGCAGCCGAAACTGGCGTACGCGTCCCTCCAGCCCTTTTTTGGGTCCTCCTTCGGCGCCTCCGGCACGTCCAACCACTTCCCGCCGTCGCGCTCGGCCAGCGCCCGGCCCACGTCCTTGAGGTAGTCGCCCGGATAAAACCCATCCGGAACCGGGTTCGGCTCTGCCGCCAAGGCCTCGCGATAACGGTAGTAGATGGACCGGGCCAGGGCCTCGAGTTGGCCGCCGGCGTCGTTGATGTAGTACTCACGGGTCACGTCGTAACCCACCTTGGCGAGCAGCGCGGCCAGCGCGTCGCCGACCACCGCGCCGCGCGCGTGGCCGACGGTCAAGGGCCCGGTCGGGTTGGTCGAGACGTACTCGACATTGACCTTCCGGCCGCGCCCCACGTCCGAGCGGCCGTAGTCGGTGCCGAGGCGCAGGATACCGGCCAGGCAGCGGTGCCAGAAGCCGTCCTTAAGGCGCAGGTTGATGAATCCGGGACCGGCGACCGAGGCCTCGCTCACCTGATCCAGCGCGGCCAGGCGGTCGGCCAGGGTTTCGCCGAGGGCCCGCGGGTTCATGCCGGCCGGCTTGGCCAGCACCATCGCGGCATTGGTGGCGATGTCGCCATGGGCCGGGTCGCGCGGCGGCTCGGCCGCGACGCGGCCGAAATCGAGCCCCGCGGGCAGCGTCCCCGCGCGCGTCAACGCTTCGAGTTCGTCCACAACGACGCCTTTGAAGTCCTTGAACGGGTTCATTTAAGTCTTGGAGCGCACGTCGAACCGCTTGCGGTGCTCCTCGAGCGCGAAGCGGTCGGTCATGCCGGCGATGTAATCGGCGATCAGCCGCGCGCGTCCCGCCGTGCCTTGGCCGTCGGCCTCGGCCCGCCAGTCCGCGGGCAGACACGCCGGTTCGGCCAGGTAGCGCGTGAAGAGGCCGCGCACGATTCCCCGCGCCTGCGAGGTCATGCGGTTGACCCTTTCGTGGCGATACATCCGCTGGAACAGGAAGTCCTTCAGCGCGCGGTCGTTCTCGCGCATCCGATCGGAAAAGGCAACCACCGGCCGGCCGAGCGCGCGGAGGTCCTGCGGGCTTTTCGGGGCGGCCGCGCCGAGCCGCGCCCTGGTCTCGGCCAGCAGGTCGTTGACCATGCGGTCGATCAGGCGGCGCACCGATTCGTGGATCAGCCGCGTCTTGTCGAGCCCCGGATACCGTTCGGCGACCTCGCGGAACACCGGGCCGACCAGCGGCACCGCATCCAGGTCCGCGATCGTGAACAAGCCCGCGCGCAAGCCATCGTCGATGTCGTGGTTGTTGTAGGCGATGTCGTCGCACAGCGCGGCGACCTGCGCCTCCGCCCCGGCATGGCTCTCCAGCTCCAGGTCGAAGCGCGCGCAATAATCGGCGATGCTGGGCGGGACCGCGTTCGTGCCGGCGGCCGCTTCGGCGCCCCCCGGCCCGATGAGCGGCCCGTTGTGCTTGACCACGCCCTCGAGGGTCTCCCAGGTGAGGTTGAGGCCGTCGAACTCGGCGTAGCGTCTTTCCAGACGCGTCAGGACCCGGAAGGTCTGTTCGTTGTGGTCGAAGCCGCCGTAGGGCGCCATGACCTCGTCGAGGGCGTCCTCGCCGGCATGGCCGAAGGGCGTGTGACCCAGATCGTGGCCGAGCGCGAGCGCTTCGGCCAGGTCCTCGTTCAGGCCAAGGGCGCGGCTCACGGTGCGGCTGATCTGCGCCACCTCGATCGAGTGGGTCAGCCGGGTGCGGTAGTAATCGCCCTCGTGATAGACGAAGACCTGGGTCTTGTACTTGAGCTTGCGGAACGCCCCGGAATGGATGATCCGGTCGCGGTCGCGCTGGAAGCAGGAACGGGTCCGGCTCTCCGGCTCAGGCTTGGCGCGTCCCCGGCTCTCCTCCGGCCGGCAGGCATACGGCGCGAGCTGGCGCGGCGCGGTCATGGCGGCGACATTAGGCTCCGTTTCGCGGGCTGGCAACGGCGGAAGTCCCGTGATCCCGTCCCTTCGCCCTGATTAAGCCAGCATTGCCCGGGCCCAAGGGAGGGCTTTGACGAAGGCTTGAGCGACCCCAAATAGAGGATGTCGCCAGGGGCTATATGGCATAATCGGACTGATTGCCGAGGGAGACTCGAGGCATGGACGACACGACGGCAGCC
>JBHIDD010000096.1:0-8545 GCA_046759925.1 Kiloniellaceae bacterium | reverse complement strand
ACAATCCCTCCCAGGCAACGCCCATGGGAACCAACCGTTGGAATCGGAACACTAGGGCCTGAGGACAGGCGCTAAGCAAGCCTGCGCTTCAGGCCGGCGACGACCGCCTCGAACATTTCCGGCGTGAGGCGCCCTGTGTTCGTGTTGTAGCGCGAACAGTGGTAGCTGTCGGCGAGGCTCAGGCCGCCGGGCAGCTCGTGCACCGCGCCGTGCCGGAAAGGAAAACGGCTTTTCCTTTCGCCCAAGGCCGAGAGCACCGCGCCGTGGGCCACCGCGCCGAGCGCAAGGATGGCTTCGAGGCGCGGCAGCGCCGCCAGCTCGGCGGCAAGGAAGGTCCGGCAGGTCTTGATTTCCGCGTTCGTCGGCTTGTTCCCGGGCGGCACGCAGCGCACCGCGTTGGTGATGCGGCAATCCACCAGTTCCAGCCCGTCGTCGGCGCGCTGACCGTAGCGGCCGCGGGCGAATCCGAACATGATGAGCGTCCGGTACAGCAGATCGCCCGCGTAATCGCCGGTGAAGGGCCGCCCGGTCCGGTTGGCGCCCTTAAGCCCCGGAGCCAGCCCGACGATCCAAAGCCGCGCGCTTGAATTTCCGAAGGCGGGCACCGGCGCGTTATGGAAGTCCGGGTACTGCGCCCGGTTTGACCCGCGGAATGCGATCAGCCGGGGGCACAGCGGACAATCGCGCCCCGGTTCGGCGGCCCTTGCCGGCGCGCCGTTGGCCATCGGCCCGGCCGCGCCCATGAAACGGGTCAATATCAGGGGAGGTTGGTATTACGCCGGCTCGGTTTCGTAGTAGTCCTCGTCCTCGCGGTAAGGACCCTGGAAGGCTTCGCGCTCGCGGGCCCGGGGATGGTCGGGCGGCAGCGCGCGCTCCACGTCGTCCCGCAGGTCCGCCAGGTCGACGAAGATGTCGGCCTGCCGGCGCAGCTCGTCGGCGACCATCGCCGGCTGCGAGCGCACGGTGGAGATCACGGTGACCCGCACGCCCTTGCGCTGGATCGCTTCGACCAGACGGCGGAAGTCGCCGTCGCCGGAGAACAGCACGATGTGGTCCACGTGCGGGGCCATCTCCATGACGTCGATGGCCAGCTCGATGTCCATGTTTCCCTTGATCTTGCGCCGCCCGCTGGCGTCCGTGAACTCCTTGGTCGGCTTGGTCACCATGGTGTAGCCGTTGTAATCGAGCCAGTCGACCAGCGGCCGGATCGGCGAGTATTCCTGGTCCTCGATCAGCGCCGTATAGTAGAAGGCGCGGATCAGGGTGCACTGCTTGGCGAAGAGCTCCTGAAGGCGTTTGTAATCGATATCGAATCCAAGAGCCCGGGCGGTGGCGTAAAGATTGGCGCCGTCGATGAAAAGCGCGATGCGCTCCTGGGGATAAAAATTCATTTCGACCTCTTCGTCAAAAAATTATGCGACGCAGTCAAATAGAACGGCCGCGCACAATAAGACACAGAATGCGGCATTCGGCCAACGGCCGGCGTCTATACGAGGTAATTTAATCCCTTTCGTCGCGGTGGCAAGGGGCGCTCAAGCGAGGTGCGGGAATCGTGATCTTCATCGGACTGGGGGCCAACCTGCCGAGCCCGCGACACGGCGGCCCGCAAGCCGCCTGCGAGGCGGCGCTCGATGCCCTGCGGCGTGCGGGCCTCCGGATCAAGCGGCGCTCGCGCTGGTACCGGAGCGCGCCGGTGCCGCCTTCGGACCAGCCCTGGTTCATCAACGGCGTTGCCGAGGTGGCAACCGATCTTTCGCCGGCCGATCTGCTCGCCCTGTTGCACCGCACGGAGCGGGACTTCGGCCGGGTCCGGCGCGCGCGCAACGAGCCGCGAATCATCGACCTCGATCTGCTGTCCTATGGCGACCGGGTAAGCGCCGCCGGGGAAACGCCGATCCTGCCCCATCCGCGCCTTGCCGAACGCGCCTTTGTCGTCTTGCCGCTGGCCGAACTCGCGCCTGACTGGCGCCACCCGGAAAGTGGCCTGACCGCGGCGGAGCTGGCCCGATGTCTGCCGCCGGATCAGGCGGCCGAGCCGGTGGATTAATACCAGCCGCGAGATCCTGATCCGGCCCCGACGGTCCGGGCCAGAAACACTCGGCAAATCCTCAAGTCCTGCGGGCCTTGCCAGGCCCGCCCGCGTCCGCCGCGGGCGGAGTTTCGAAAACCGGCCTAAGCGCCACCGCGGCATGTCGCGGGCCGCCGCGCCTGGCCGGTGACCCGGGCCTGGCGAAACCGAGCCACGGGTCGCTTTGACCGTCCTCATGGCGCCGGCTCGAGGGGCGCTGCCGCTGGTAGGTGGTCGTGAATTCCGAAACCTCTCCCGCCCCCCTTGCCTGCTACGAAGAGGCTGTGGCGAGCCGGCCGAAGCCTTTCCGTGGGGCTTTCTTTGTTGGCCCCACCGGAGCTATTCTATGGTCCCACAGGGATTAGGAAGACGAACCATGGTCTCCGAGGAAACGCTTGACCCCATTATGGAGCGCCTGATTCGCGCCTGGCACGATGCGGAAGCGATTCGCGACATGCCGGAGCTGTTCACCGAAGACAAGCTTGCTCAGATCGCCGGTGCCGCCATGGCGGCAATCGAAGAGGCTTGGGAGGCGCTAGGGCACACCAAGAGAGAACTCGAAGACGCCTACGCGCGCCTGTTGAAGAGCGGCAAGCTGGAGAACTGGGCCGGCAAGAAGCACGTCGGGCTCGATTGATCGCCTTTCGTGGTCGAGGCACCGCCGGGCGACGCCTTGCAAGTGATCGGCGGCGGGGGTCGTCGCGCCGAGGCGCCCGGATCCGACCGTCCTCGGCCATCCCGACCGGCGGCATGCCGGGGGCGCGAAACGAGAAGAGGGACGCCATGACACAAGACGCCCGCGCCCCGCGCATTACCCATCTCTCGTGGGGCCGCCTGGAAGTCGAGGACGGGCAGTCGTTCAAGGACGCCAAGCTGTTTCCCGGAGGCGCAAGGGAATGGGATTGGCGCGAGACCGGCACGGCCCACGTGCCGGGCATTCAACCCGCCGATGTGGCGGAGCTTCTGGAACACGGCGCCACGGCGGTGGTGCTCTCCAAGGGAATCCTGGAGCGGCTTCAGGTCTGTTCCGAGACCCTGCAGTGGCTGAAGGACAAGGGGATTCCGGCCCACGTCCTCCAGACCGAGCAAGCGGTGCAGTGTTACAACGAGCTGCGGGAGAAGGAGCGCGTCGGCGGTCTCTTCCACTCGACCTGCTGACGGCAGCTCTGGAACCGGCGGGATCGGCGGCCATCAACCCATGATCCGCGCATCGCTGCCTCGATCAACGCGGCCTTGCCGTGCTGCTTCACGAGGAGATTGGCGGTGCGGTAGATGTCGAGGTCGGGAATCATACCGGCTCTAAGATAGCGCACATCGGTCTTATACCGACGAGCAAATGAACGGACTCGGGCCGTTCATTTGCGAGGAGGCAAGCGCGACCGCGCGCCGCCGCGCATGCGGCGTAAGCCAAGCGGGGGCAAGTCCGCGCCCGGCGTCTGAGGGATTGTACGACAAGTCAAGTCATTGGCTTGTCGGTATTATTGTGTTTGCGGGCTAATCCCATTCGCCTTCAAAGTCGGTTTGTTGGAGAACTAGCGGCTGCGCCCGTTCCACACGGGCAAGTCGGCGCAGGAAATTCGCCCGCTTGCGTATTGATTTCTGCAGCTTCTCACGGCGCCGTCGCGGAAAGGTTCGGTAGAAGTCCTTCGAGGCCCGAAACCGTTCGATCGATTTGTGATGCCGTATGGCAAACTTTGGATCAGCGGGAAAGTTATAGAGGCGTTGATAGCCGACCAGCTGCTCGTGGACTGAATTCACGCACTTCATGCCAGGCCGCTTGCGGATGATACGCGGCGAGCGGCCCGGCCAATCAAGCCGCTCCAATTCGTCCATTTTTACCCGGTATTTGCGGATATAACTCGCGGTCAAGCCTTCCACCGTATTGAGCATCGGCAGGCTGCAAACGTCGATGTTCCGGGCTTCCATCATATGCAGGATATCGTCCAGATTGTCCATCACGGCAGGCGGTGGCGCCTCATCAGGATCCAAGACAAAGAGATAGCGTCCCGAGCATTTGCTTCCCAGATAGTTTCGTTGGTTACCGAAATGCTTGTGCAAGCGACGCTGAAATACCTGCACTCGGTCGCCATCAGAGAATTGTTCCAACACCCGCCGCGTCTCCAGGAAAGAAAAGTCGTCCACGATGACAATTTCGCGATTTTCGCGTAAGCGGCCGGTCAATATTGAGAGCAAGCGCCGGATTTCCGTTGTTTCATTGTGCGTGAGGATCGCAAACGAAAGCGATTTCATCGGGGCGATCCTCATTTCCGGTGACGCCTAACGTCCGCCTGGCCGCCATCCGGCCGCCTTGGCCTCTGCCTCGGAGCAAAACCACCCATCGCCCTTAGCCGGATTAATCCACGTTATACTATAAGCCTGTTGGCCGGGCATATGATAGATGCGCGCGCCTTTGGCGTTGATACTGCCCTTGATGCGACACTTGCTCGACGTGGCGGTGTGCGTCGCCTTGGCCTTTTGCCGCTTTCGCCATTCCCAAGGTTTCACGAATTCGCTGGCCCAGATGCCGCGCCGCGCCGGGCGAAAAGAACCTGCCACGACCGCCGCACCAGGGCGATCGCCGTCAGCGCATCCGAAGCGGTCATGTCGGGGCGGGCCCGCAACACGGCCCTCACCGCCTGCTCGGTCTGCCGGATATTGTCGCGGGCAGCGGCCTCGGCATCGGCGCGGGCCCGGCGGATGACGTCTGCAAGGACGGGGGCCGTTCAAGGGTCTGAAAGCAAGGCGCGCGGGCGCTCGCGCCAAGTTTCAGCTCTCACGGGTCTCCAATGCGGCTTCGCCGCGCCGGATCGTACGCCGAACCACGTTGTAGAGCCATGCGAGCAGCGCCCCGAAGATGAAACCTTCGACGAAGCCCCATAGGCCCCCGATGATGCTGCCCAGAAGAGTGGGCGCGTAGCCAATATAGACCTTCGCGGTTATGTCGACGGCCCCGCCCCAGAATCCGGTGATCCAGGTGACGATCCCGACAAGGAACACGAGAGCGGCCATTGCAATGCCGAAGGCGAGCGCGAAGCTTAGGACATCCAGACGGCTGTACTCGCGCATTTGTCCCCCTCCTCTCTATCTGACATGGCCCGGATGATCGGCTCAACCGGGCATGGGATGGTAACCCGGTACGGCGGCGCGCACCACAATGATGGCGAAGGGAAGTCCCGCCGAAACGGGACCACGTGCGCTGCGCCGGGCTGAAAGAACCTGCCGCGACCGGGTTGACCGCGGACAGCACGGCCGATGCCGTCGTGCCGGGGCGGGCCTGCAAGACGGCGCTCACGGCACTACCCGGTCTGCCGGACAGGGTCGCGGCCTCGGCGAGGGCGCGGGCCCGGCGGATGAGCGTCCCAAGCTCTCGGTCCATAGGGATCTGAGCGCGCGGGTTGCGGCCAAAGAGACGCCTCATGTTAGGGCATCAATGAATCCTCCCGCCCTGTCCCGGTTCGGCGTACATTCGAAGGCGTGAGGAGAATCCGAAACCCGGCCCGGGCATGCGCCCGGCTCACCTTCAAACAGGGAGGGTCTCCATGGCAACCTACATCGTGCTCCTGAACTACACCGAACAGGGAATTAAAAACATCAAGGACTCGCCGAACCGGCTGGATGCGGCGAAGGAATTGGCGAGACAGCTCGGTGGCGAGCTGAAAGACTTTTACCTGACCATGGGCACCTATGACGCCGTCGCCGTCTGCCAGCTGCCGGACGACGAGACGGCGGCAAAAATGGTGCTGGCCGTTGGCAGCAGGGGCGCCGTCCGTTCGACGACGCTCAGGGCGTTTGCCGAGTCCGAGTACCGGAAAATCATACAGTCGCTGCCCTAAGGATTGGCGCTGCGGCACGGTGCAGGCCGGAGCAACCCGGCAGCGCAACTGCGCACAGAAAATCCCCGCCCGAGCGGGTGGCGATCTGGTAGGCTCGTCGAAAGGCGCGCAAAATTCACGGGTTGTCAGGCATGCAGAAGATCATGGCCGTATTGCTCGTCGCCGTCGCGCTGGCGGGCTGGGGTCTCGCCTTTACCTCCTGGCGCAGCACGGACGATCTGGAGGACAAACTCCTGTCGGCCCAGGTCGATCTATCGAAGGCGAAAGCCGAACTCATTAAGGTGTCCGATGAGCTGACGGCGGTTCGGGAGACCTATCGAGCGTTTCAGGAGGGCGCCGTCGATCTGGCGGGGATCACCGAACAACTGGAGACGAGCAGGGCCGAGCTTGCCTCTCTCACGGCGGACATCGACGGGGCCAAGGCGGAGCTGGAGACGTTGCGGGCCGAGGCCAAGCGGCACCGGGACTTCCTCTCCGGCGCCGCGCGAACCTATCGCACCACGACAAGGGCCAGGGTCAGGGCCGGATCGGGCACCGGCACCAAGGAA
The DNA here is from genome assembly GCA_046759925.1 of Kiloniellaceae bacterium. Classification (GTDB taxonomy): domain Bacteria; phylum Pseudomonadota; class Alphaproteobacteria; order Kiloniellales; family J153; genus JBHIDD01. The sequence goes on along the minus strand of JBHIDD010000096.1, from coordinate 2,096 downwards.
GTCGCCGTGGTCTCCGCGGGCGTGCCCTTGTCCGTGTTCGAGATGGTCGAGAACGAGACATGGTACCGGGTCGGGATCACGGGCTACATGTACCACGAGCTGTTGAAGCCCGGCCCGTGAGCGCAATTGGCCGTGTCCTTGGCAGCCCGCCCCCGAAGCTGTCGATCCCGTGCGCGGCCATCGGGCAAGCGGCGGCCCACGCGAAGGCGCTGCGGCCCGCGAAACCAACCACCGATCCGCCCGGGCGGCCCTGGCCGTCGGGCTTGGTTCTGGCCCGCGCCGAACGAGCTGCGCGGCCTGGCCGCCGATGTTCGAGAGCCGGTGTTTGAGAGCCGGATCAGGTCGATATCATCTTCTTTTCGACCCCGACGCCGGCCGCGACCGCGCGCTCGTATTCCAGGGGCACCGTGGCCGAATCCTGCAGCGCGATGCCGGTCGAATCAAACACCGTGATCTCCGCGTCATTCGTGCGCCCCGCCTTGCGCCCGGCGATGACCTCGCCGATCTCGCCAGTAATATCCTCCTCCTCGAGGAGTCCCTGGGCCAGCGGCACGTTGATCTCACCGTCCGTGCGGCACTGGCGGATGTCGTCCACGAAGATGCGGGCGCGTTGGAGGATCTTGGGATCGAGTTCCTGATCGCCGCCCTTGTCGGCGCCGACCGCGGCGATGTGGGTTCCCTCGGCGATCCACTCGTCCTTGACGATCGGCCCGCGTGCCGGCGTGACCGTGACCACGACGTCGGCCCCGCGCACGGCCTCGCCGAGGTCGGTGGTGGCACGGATTTCGAAGCTCGCGTAATTGGGCTGCTGCGCCTTGACGAAGCCGTCGAGGGTCTTCCGCGTTCGGCTCCAGACCCGCACCTCCTGCCAATCGAAGACCTCATGACACGTCGCCAGCGCGCCCGCGGCCATGTGCCCGGCGCCGACGATCGCGAGCCGCCTCGAATCGGTCCGCGCCAGCCACTTCGCCGAAACGGCGGCCGCCGCGCCCGTCCGCATCACGGTGTGGAAGCTGCCGTCGCAGATGGCGAGGGGAAACCCGGTCTCGGGATCGGTATAGATCAGGATGGAGAACACCGTCGGCAGGTCGAACTTCTCCCGATTGTGCTCGCGGATCGACACCCATTTGCAGGCGGCGGCCTCGGGCTCCTCGATATAGGACGGCATCGCCTCCCATTCGCCCGGATATTTGTCGAGGACGATGTGCCCTTTGGGGTCCATGTAGTAGCGGCCCTCGCCATGCATTCGGTAGGCCTGCTCGACACAGGCGTTGTACTCGTCGGGGCTGAGCAGCCCCATCATGTCGGTCCGGCTGAGTATCAGCGTTTTGCGATTGCGCCAGCTTGTCACGGCATCTGCCTCCTCTGCATGGCCTTACGGTATCCGAAGCCTCGCGACGGCGGCCTTGGTCAGGCATCTCCGCTTGGCCGGTCGGATCCATCCGATCCTCGCATGCCACGCGCGGCAAAAACAGGCCCGCCCGAGCGCACGGCGAACCCGCAATGCGAACCTCGAACGCTCAGGTCACCCAAGCCTTTCTCATTGCCTTTCGCAAAGTGGGCAACGTTTCGAGGCTCAACACCGGCTTCCGGTCCTTCCGACGCCGGCCTCGGCACGCCGGAAGGAAATTTCGACAAGATTAGAAGGACCCTGACTTCAGCATCCCGAGGTCGAGTCCACGCCTCCGCCGGTATTGTCAATGAACTCCACGTGGCTTCCAAAACACGAAACGCCGCCGGTGACTGTTGTCGATCCCTGAAACTCGCCGATGGACTTGTGATTTAACTCAATGGCGGTGCCGGCCGCGCCACGGCTGACGGCCATATTCCATAACTGGAAATTCGAGTGGCGGAATGCGGCGATGGCCACGTCGTCCGTGCCTCCGGGTCCGGTCACGCTATCCGGTCCCGAGTCCATGAACTGATTGAGTGTCGCGTTCGAGAGGAACATGGTTTGGTCGCCGGGGCCGCTGTTGTCGGGCTGGCTGATCGCGTTTCCCCCGTCCATCTGCAACACGCCTTCGGACACGAAAACACCGATGAACCCGCCATTGTCCTCGATGGTGGTGTTGGCAAGATCGACGTATCCTCCGATG
>JBHIDD010000095.1:0-8624 GCA_046759925.1 Kiloniellaceae bacterium | reverse complement strand
CTGGGCAAGGACTACCGGGTCTTGGCCAGCTACGGCCATGTGCGCGACCTCCCGGCCAAGGACGGTTCGGTCGACCCCGAGCAGGATTTCGCCATGGTTTGGCAGGTCGAGGACCGGGCGGAGCGGCACCTGAAAGAGATCGCCAAGGCGGTCAAGGGCGCCGATCGGCTTGTCCTGGCCACCGACCCGGACCGCGAGGGCGAGGCCATCTCGTGGCACATTGCAGAGGAGCTGGCGCGGCGCCGGGCGCTCGACGGCGTCGACGTCCAGCGCGTCGTCTTCAACGAAGTGACCAAGAACGCCGTTCTCGAGGCGTTCAACCAACCGCGCGCGCTCAACAAGGAACTGATCGAGGCTTATTTGGCCCGCCGGGCGCTCGACTACCTGGTCGGCTTCACCCTCTCGCCGGTGCTGTGGCGCAAGCTGCCGGGCAGCCGCTCCGCGGGCCGGGTGCAGTCGGTCGCGCTGCGCCTCGTCTGCGAGCGCGAGGCGGAGATCGAGGCCTTCCGGCCGCGCGAGCACTGGACCGTCGATGTCCGGCTGGCGGGTGTTGCGGGCGAGCCCTTCACGGCGCACTTGACCCATCTTCAGGGCCGCACGCTGGAGAAGTTCGATCTGGGCGACGCGGCCGCGGCCCGGAGCGCCGCCGCGCTGCTCGATGCGGCCAGGACCTTCATCGTCGCCGCCGTCGAGCGTAAAAAGGCGCGACGCAACCCGCAGCCGGCGTTTACCACCTCGACCCTGCAGCAGGAGGCCTCCCGCAAGCTGGGCTTCAGCGCAACCCGGACCATGCGCATCGCCCAGAAGCTTTACGAGGGAATCGACCTCGACGGCGACACCGTGGGTCTCATCACCTACATGCGCACCGACGGCGTGCAGATCTCGGCCGAGGCGATCGAGGCCGGCCGCCGCCTGATCGCCCAGCGCTTCGGCACCGACTATCTGCCCGTGGTGCCGCGGATTTACAAGAGCAAGGCGAAGAACGCGCAAGAAGCGCACGAGGCGATCCGGCCGACCGATCTGCACCGCCGGCCGGAGGACGTATCGGGACATCTCGGGCCCGACCAACTGAGGCTCTACGAACTGATCTGGATCCGCACCATAGCGAGCCAGATGGAAAGCGCCCGCCTCGACCAAGTCGCCGTCGAGATCGCCGTCGACGGCAACCAGGCCCGACTCCGCGCCACCGGCTCGGTCGTCGTCTTCGACGGTTTTCTGGCCCTCTACCAGGAAAGCCGCGACGACCCGAGGGAAAACGGCGCCCGGGACGCGGAGACCGCGCGGCCGTTGCCCCGACTTTCCGAAGGGGCCCGCCTCACGCGCGAGTCGGTCGTGGCGGAACAGCACTTTACCCAACCGCCGCCGCGCTACAGCGAGGCGAGCCTGGTTCGGAAACTGGAGGAACTGGGCATCGGGCGGCCATCGACCTACGCCGCGATCCTCCAGGTCCTGCAGGATCGCAACTACGTACGACTGGAGAAGCGCCGTTTCGTGCCACAGGACCGTGGCCGCCTGGTCACCGCGTTCCTGAGCAGCTTTTTCGAGCGCTACGTCCAGTACAACTTCACCGCCGACATGGAAACCCAGCTCGACGACATATCCGGCGGACGCAAGGACTGGAAAACCGTCCTGCGCCAGTTCTGGGAGGCCTTCCGCGACGCGGTCGCCGGAACCGAGAACCTGAGAATCAGCGAAGTTCTCGAGGCGCTGGACGCGGCGCTCGGGCCCCATTTCTTCCCGATCGACCCGGACAACCCGGAGGCCAACCCGCGGGCCTGTCCGGCCTGCGGGACCGGGCGGCTCGGCCTCAGGCTGGGACGCAGCGGCGGTTTCATCGGCTGTTCCAACTATCCGGATTGCCGCTATACCCGGCAGTTGGCGGTACCTGACGACGGGGATGGCGCCGCGGAACCGGACCTGAGCCAACCGCGGATACTCGGTCGCGATCCCGATAGCGGCGAACTGGTGACCCTGCGCAAGGGCCCCTACGGCCTCTACGTGCAGCGCGGCGAGGGCAAGGACAAGGAAAAGCCGAGGCGCTGCGCCCTCGCCAAGTCCCTTTCCGCGGCCGATGTCACCCTGGAAACCGCGCGCGCGCTTCTCGCCCTGCCGCGCGAGGTCGGCCGCCATCCGGAAAGCGGCCAGCCGATCACGGTCGGCATCGGCCGCTACGGGCCCTACGTCAAGCACGGGTCGAGCTACCACTCTCTTCCGGATCACGACGACGCGCTCACCATCGGCCTCAATCGCGCCGTCGCCCTGATCGCCGAGGCGCCGCGCCGACGGGGCGGCGCGGGCCGGCCGATCGGGGATCACCCGTCCGATCGGAAACCGATCACCCTGCACAGCGGCCGGTACGGCCCTTATGTCCAGCACGGCGGGATCACCGCCTCGCTGCCCAAGGGCCTGAGCGCGGACGAACTGAACTTGCAGACGGCGGTCGAGCTCTTGGCCGCCCAGGCGGCAAAGGCCAAGGGCAAGTCCGGGGCCAAAGGCGGATCGGGCGCCAAGTCCGGGAAAAAACCCGGCCAGCGCAAATCCGCCCGCCGCAAGGCCGCCAACTGACGGAATCGGCCCCTTGGCCAAGGCGAAAACCCGCAAATCCAAGACCGGGTCCTATCCCGACAAGGCGGCGGTACTCGAGTTCATCCGGGAAAGCCCGACACCGGTCGGCAAGCGGGAGATCGCGCGCGCCTTCCGGCTCAGGGGGGGCGACCGAGTCCGACTCGAGGCCATGCTCAAGGAGCTTCACGACGACGGCCTGCTCGCCCGCCGGGAAAAGCGCAAGGCGACCCGTGCAACGCGCCTTCCCGCGGTCATGGTCGTGGAAGTCAGCGGCATGGACGAGGACGGCGAACTGCTTGCCCGCCCGGCGCTCTGGGACCGCGACGAGGCCCCGCCGGTGATCTATCTGGCGCCGGAAAAACGCAGCCGGGCGGCGCTCGCCCCGGGCGACCGGGCGCTGGCGAAGCTCGAGCGGATCGACGCCCGAACCTACGAAGGCCGCCCGATCCGCAAGATCGGGCGGCTGCCTCGCCGGGTGCTTGGCGTCTACGATCCGGAGACCGGGGACGGCCGCCTTCACCCGACCGACCGGCGTGCCAGGGCCGACTTCATCCTGCGCCCCGAGGACAGCCGCGGCGCCAAACCGGGCGAGCTCGTCCTGGCCGAAGTCCGGCCCGGTCCGGCGCGGCGCGGTCTGCGCCAGGCACGGGTCGTGGATCGGCTGGGCGATGCGAGCAATCCGCGGGCCTTGAGCCTGATCGCCATCACCGAGCACGACCTGCCGGTGGACTTTGCCCCGGAGGCCCTGGCCGAAGCACGAGCCGCGGGGCCGGTGCCGCTGGGCCGGCGCAGCGACCTGCGCGGGCTGCCGCTGGTCACCATCGACGGGGCCGACGCGCGCGACTTCGACGACGCCGTCTGGGCCGAACCGGATGCCCGCAGTCCGGGCGGCTGGCACATCCTGGTGGCGATCGCGGACGTCGCCTGCTACGTGCCGCCGGGCGGCCCGCTCGACCGCGCCGCCTTCGAGCGCGGCAACTCCGCCTATTTCCCCGACCGGGTCGTGCCGATGCTGCCCGAGGCCCTGTCGAACGGCTGGTGCTCGCTCCGGCCGGGCGAGGACCGGCCGTGCCTGGCCGTCGAGCTCTGGATCGACGCCGAGGGGAAGGCGCGCCGGTACCGCTTCCTGCGCGGCCTCATGCGCTCGGCGGCGCGCCTCACCTACGCGCAGGTCCAGGCCGGCCACGACGGCCGGCCCGACGCGGCGACCGAAGCCTTGCTGGAGACGGTGATCGCGCCGCTCTACGGCGCCTACCGGGCCCTGCTGGCGGCTCGCGCACGCCGCGGCACCTTGGACCTCGAGCTCCCGGAGCGCCGGGTGGTGATCGACGAGTCGGGGAAAGTGGCCGCGATCGAGCCGCGCAAGCGCCTGGACAGCCACCGCCTCATCGAGGAGTTCATGATCGCCGCCAACGTCGCCGCCGCCAAGCAGCTCGAAGCCCTGCGCCAGCCTTGCATGTACCGGGTGCACGACCAACCCGATCCGGTGAAGGTCGAAGCCTTGCGTCAGATCCTCGACCCCCTGGGCCTCCGCCTGGCGCGCGGCCAAGTGATCCGGCCGCGGGTCTTCACCCGGATTCTCGAGCAGGTGGCGGGTGGCCCCAAGGCGGCGATGGTTAACGAACTGATCCTGCGCGCCCAGAGCCAGGCCGCCTACAGCCCTGAAAACATCGGCCATTTCGGCCTGGCGTTGACCCACTACGTCCACTTCACCTCGCCGATCCGCCGCTATGCCGACCTGCTGGTCCACCGGGCCCTGATCCGTGGCCTCGGGCTGGGTGAGGGCGGCCTGCCGCCCGAGGCGGGCGCGCGCTTCGAGGAAATCGGCGGGCACATCAGCCGGACCGAACGGCGCGCCGCCGGCGCCGAGCGGGACGCGCTCGACCGACTCGCCGCGGCCTTCCTGCAGGACCGGCTCGGCGCTGTCCTCCGCGGGCGAATCAGCAGCGTGACCCGATTCGGCCTTTTCGTCACCCTGGACGAGACCGGCGCCGACGGCTTGGTGCCGATGAGCACCCTGCCAGACGACGCCTACGATCATGTTGCGGCGCAACACTGTCTGGTGGGCCGGCGCTGGGGCCGGGTCTACCGCCTGGGCGAGCGGGTCAGCGTCCGCTTGCGCGAGGCCGACCCAACCACCGGAGGCATCGTGCTGGAGCCGATCGAGGCCGCGGCCGCCGAGCACCATCGCCGGGACGGCATAACCGCCGGGCCCGGGCCGGAACCGGCCGGCGGCGACTGGCATCCCCTGGGCCCTGAGCGGAGCGACCCCGACAGGCCGGCACGGGCCGGTAAGGCGCGGGCATCGGCCAAGGCCGGTACCCGCAAGGTCAAGCCCGCGTCCGGACAAGGGCCCCCCGGAAAAAGCCGGCCAAAAGCCTCCGGAAGGGGCGCACGGCGCCGCTGAGCCCGCCCCGGCGCGATGGTTAACGAATGCTTGTTGGCCCAACAGGCTTACTTTTTCCGGGCTTCGAATATTCACGCACCGGGAATTTTGTTAATAATTTTATTTGAATTATTAGTAGCGTCCCGTGGTTTGGGTCTTGTATCATGTAACGTGGCACGCCGCCGGGGAACCCGGTGGGTGAACGGAGAACACATGCCGATGGGAGGACCGGTCGAAACTGCCGCGGGGTCATGGCGCCGGGGCGCCTGGCGGCGCTTGGGAACCCTGGCCCTGGCGTTCCTCATCGCGGCCTGCGCCGCGCCGGACACGCGGGCGCCGGCCGACTACGACCCGTCGCACGCCAGCCGCCTGTTAAGCATCAGCTATCAGGACATCGCCGACATTTACATCGACGAGATCAACGTCTCGGACCTGGCGCTCGCCGGGCTGAACAGTCTGTCCAGCATCGAGCCGGACATGGCGATTACCCGCGTCGGCGGGCGAATCAAGCTGTCGTTCGCCGGCCAGCAGGTCGGCAGTTTCACGACCCCGGCCCGGCAGGACGCCGACGGCTGGGGCCGCCTCACCGCCGCCGTCCTCAAGATCGGGCGCGACCGCTCGGATAAGCTCAATTCGGCCGAGACCGAGACCCTTTATGAAACCGTATTCGACGGCGTGCTGGGCGAGCTCGACAGCTTCTCGCGTTACGCGGGGCGCGAGGAGGCGCGCGAGAACCGGGCCAGCCGGGACGGATTCGGCGGTATCGGCGTGCGCATCCGCCTGGTCGAGGAGGGCGTACGCATCCTCTCCGTCATGGAAAACACGCCGGCCGAGCGGGCCGGCCTCGTGGACAACGATGTCATTACCGACATCGACTTCGTGCCGACAACGGGGCTCAACCAACGGGAAGTGGTGCGCCGCCTGCGCGGCCCCCTACGCAGCAGGGTCGAGCTGACGATCAAGCGCATGAACCAGCCGAACCCCATTTTCGTTTCGCTGGTCCGCGCGCACATCGTGCCGCAGACCGTGAAATACACGCGCATGGGGGACATCGGGTATATCCAGATCGCCGGCTTCAATCAGAGCACCGCGCGCGCCCTGCGCGAGAAGATCCGGCTGGCCAAGGCGGAGATCGGACCGAGGCTGCGCGGATTCATGATCGATATGCGCGGCAATCCCGGCGGCCTGCTCGACCAGGCGGTGGCGGTCGCCGACCTCTTGATCAGCCATGGCCGCATCGTCTCGACCCACGGTCGTCATCCCGACAGCCACCAGTATTTCGATGCCGCGCCGGACGACCTGGCGAAGAACCGGCCGCTGGTCGTCCTGATCAACGGGAATTCGGCCTCAGCCACCGAAATCGTCGCGGCATCGCTCCAGGATTCCGGCCGGGCCGTGGTGGTCGGCAGCGGTTCCTTCGGCAAGGGCACCGTGCAGACGGTGCTGCGCCTTCCCAACGAGGGCGAATTGACGCTCACCTGGGCGCGATTCCATGCACCCTCGGGCTATGCCCTGCATCGCCGGGGCGTCCTGCCCGACATCTGCACCACCGACGAGGATCGCGATGCCGAGCAGGTCTTACAGCGTCTACGCAGCGGCCTGTTGCCGATCGACGAGGCGACCCGGCACAAGGAGGTCGATCCCCGGGATGACCAGAAACTCGAATCCTTGCGCGACCGCTGCCCGCCGCGCCAGAGCGATTCGGACATCGATCTCCAGGTCGCAAAACGCCTGCTGGGCGATCCGGAACTCTATGCCCGCGCCCTCGGGAACAAGATTCCGGATACCGCCGAACTCGAGCCGGATCAAGCCGCCGCCCACAGCCATTAATGAGCGTTAAATCCGTCGAGGCCTCGTCCGGATCCGCCGCGCCCGGGCGGCGGGCCCGAAGACCCGCGCCGGGTCCCGGTTGCGGAGGCCCCGTTGCCACCCAAGGCCAAATTGACCGTGCTGGTCCTGGACGAAGCGCTCGCCCACCGCGGCGGCGCGGGGAACGACCGTCCGGCGGCTTTGTTCCGCTGGATCGGCCCCCGGACGCGGCCCCGCTTCGCACGGGACTGCGCGCCACCGGCCGGCTTGACTTGACCGGCGGGGCCGCTATCTTCGCCGCCGGATCGTTTCATTCGGCGCGACAAGGACCGTACCATGGCAAAGCCGACGACGCAGTTGATCAAGATGGTGAGCACCGCGGATACCGGTTATTTCTACGTGACCAAGAAGAACACGCGGACCTCGACCGGGAAGCTCGAGCTGCGCAAGTACGACCCGCGCGTGCGCAAGCACGTGATCTTCAAGGAATCGAAGATGAAGTGACCCCCCGCGGGGTCATGCCTGGGCTCAGGCCAGCGGCCGCCCCGGGGGCGGCCGTTCCGGTTTCCCGTCGCGTGCCCGATCAGCGCGCCCCCGCGACCGCTTTCTCGACCTCGTCCGGACCCGTCAAGTCCGCCGAGCCGACCCGGTTGCGGCCGCTTTCCTTGGCGGCGTAAAGCGCCCCGTCGGCCCGCGCAAGCAGGCTGTCGGCCGTCTCGCCGGGATCTGTCGTCGTGGCCACGCCCATCGATGCGGTAATCGGCACGGGCTCGCCGCCGCCCGAAATCGGAAAGGCCTCCGCCTCGAGCCGGCGGCGCAGGCGCTCCGCCACCATCAGCGCCAGGCCGGCCGGGGTATTCGGCATGATGACCACGAATTCCTCGCCGCCGTAGCGCGCCAGCAGGTCGAAGTCGCGGATACCGCCGCTGACCCGCTCGGCCACGCCTTTCAGCACTTCATCGCCGCTGGCGTGGCCATAGGTGTCGTTGACGGCCTTGAAATGATCGATGTCGAAGATCATGACCGAGACCGGCTTGGCGCTATCGGCAATCTCCATGATCTTTCGGTCCAGATGGGCATTCATGTAGCGCCGGTTGTAGACGCCGGTCAGCGCGTCGACGTACGCCATCGAGACGCTTTTTTCGAGCATGTTGCGCAGCTGGTCGTGATACCGCCGCCGGCGGACTTGCGTGCGCGTGCGGGCGCGCAGCTCGTTTCGGTCGATCGGCCTGATCAGATAGTCGGTGACGCCCAAGTCGAGGCCCTTGGCGAGTTCCTGCAGATCGCCTTCGTCGAGAATCAGCAGAACCGGCACATGGCGGGTCTGGTCCTGGGAGCGGAACTGTGAGCAAAGACGCAGGCCATCCTCCCCGGCAAGATGCAGGCTGACGATGATGAGGTCGAAAGCCCGGCCGCGGCTGCACTCCAGAGCTTCCGTCCCGTCCGTCGCGCGCGCCACCTCGTGGCCGTCCTCGGTCAGATAGCGGGCGATCTTGGCCGCCGTGAGGTCCTCGCCCTCGACCAGCAAGATAAGGCCGTGGTTCTCCTCCTCCCCGTCCAGCGGCTTTGCCTCGGTGATGCCGAATTCGCCGGCGGCCGCGTGACGGATTCGCAGTTCGTCCATCATCACCTTGAGCCGCGCCAGCGAGCGCACGCGGGCGAACAGCGCGATGTCGTTCAAGGGCTTGGAGAGGAAGTCGTCGGCCCCGGCCTCGAGGCCGCGCACCCGGTCGCTCGTCTCGGTCAGGGCCGTGACCATGACGATCGGGATGTGGCGGGTGTTGGGGTCCGCCCGGATGCGCCGGGCCCCCTCGACACCGTCCATGCCCGGCCTCATGACGTCGAGCAGGATAATGTCGGGCGC
>JBHIDD010000094.1:0-8634 GCA_046759925.1 Kiloniellaceae bacterium | reverse complement strand
GCGGGATCGAGCTGTGGAACGAGGTCTACGAGCCGTTCAACCTGGTCGCCATGCCCTGCGGCAACACCGGCGTGCAGATGGGCGGCTGGTTCCGCAAGGAGATGAACTCCATCGGGGACTTCAATGGCCTCAAGATGCGCATCCCCGGCCTCGCCGGCGAGGTGTACAAGGCGATCGGCGTCAGCGTGAAGCTGCTGCCCGGCGGCGAGATCTTCCCGGCGCTGGAGCGCGGGGTGATCGACGCGGCCGAGTGGGTCGGCCCCTACCAGGACCGGCGCCTTGGCCTGCACAAGGCGGCCAAGTTCTACTACACCTCCGATTGGCACGAACCCTCGACCACGTCCGAGCTCATCGTCAACAAGACCGCGTACAACAAGCTGCCCAAGGACCTTCAAGCGATCGTCCAGGCGGCGGCGCGGGATGCCAATATCACCAGCCACACCTGGGCCGAGGCCAACAACGCGGATGCTTTGGCCGACCTGGTGAACAACTACGGGGTGCAGACCCGGCAGTTCCCGCCTGACGTCATCAACAAGCTACGCGAGGTCACCGCCGAGGTGCTCGAGGCCGAGGCCGCGAAGGACCCGTTGACCAGGAAGGTCCACGACTCCTTCATGTCGTTCAAGGCGAAGCACGATGGCTGGTCCACCCTAAGCGAAGGCTATTTCCTGAGCATTCGCTGACGGGCCCGCGGTCCCGTCTTCGGGCGGGACCGCTTTCCCCGGATACCACGGACCTTTAGGCTTTGCGTGAGACCGGAAACGGCGCAGAGGAAGGCCCTTTTGAGCGGGTTGTTGCCATGAGCGGTCGGGTCGAGTCGTCCGAAACGCACGGCGAAACCGGCGGTGCGGCGCGCGGCTCGGCGGTTCAAAGGCCTGTGTTGATCCGCGTGTCCGATGCCCTTGAGACCTTCATCGACTCGATCGGCCGGTGGACCTCATGGACGGCTCTGTTTCTCGTCGTCCTGGTGGCGATCGACGTGATCCTGCGTTACCTGTTCCGCATCGGACCGGTTTCCCTGCAAGAGCTCGAATGGCACCTGATTTCGCCGATCGCACTCGTCGGCATGTCCTATGCCATGCGCCACGGTGACCACGTGCGGGTCGACATTTTCTACGAGAAATTCTCGACGGCGGTCCGCGAACTGATCGACCTGGCCGCCGCGGTGGCGGCCGTCATCGTGTCCGTCGTCATCATCAAGCTGTCGCTCGGCTTCGTCGAACAAGCATATGTTGCGGGGGAAATCTCCCCGGACCCCGGCGGCCTGCCGTATCGTTACCTGCTCAAGTCGTTCATCCCCTTCGGCTTCTCCCTTTTGGTGCTGCAAGCGGCCGGCCAGGCCCTGCGCAGCGCGATTCGCCTGACGCGAGGGCGGGACCATCGCTAGCGAGATCATCGCCATCTTCATGGGCCTTGGCTTCTTCTTCCTGCTGTTCATCGGGTTTCCGGTGGCGATCGCGCTCGCCGTCGCAGGGCTGCTGTTCGGGTACCTCGGTTTCGGCATGGACCTGTTCAACCTGCTGCCGCTGCGCATCTACGGGCTGATGGAGAACTACACCCTGATGGCGATTCCGCTGTTCGTCTTCATGGGGGTGATGCTGGAGCGGTCGCGGCTGGCCGAGGAGTTGCTGGACGTGATCGGACACCTCGCCGGCGGCGTCAGGGGCGGCATGGGGCTATCGATCATCCTCGTCGGCGTGTTGATGGGCGCCTCGACCGGCATCGTCGGTGCCACCGTGGTGACCCTGGGCCTGCTGACCCTGCCCGTGTTCGTGCGGCGCAATTACAACAAGGGGCTCGCCTGCGGCACGATCTGCGCCTCGGGAACCCTGGGTCAGATCATTCCGCCGAGCCTGGTGCTGATCCTGCTGGCCGACATCATGGGCGAGTCGCTCGGTACGCTGTTCGCGGCGGCCATGGTCCCGGGCCTGGTCCTGGCCGGCATTTACGCCGTTTACATGCTCACCCTCGGCTGGCTGCGACCGGAAATGGCGCCGGCCATCCCGACCGACGAACGCGCGGCCATGTCCGTGCGGGAGCTGGTCACCAAACTCCGTGTCGTGGTGCTGCCGCCGATCGGCCTGATCTTCGCGGTGCTGGGGTCGATCATCGGCGGCATCGCGGCGCCGACCGAGGCGGCCTCGATGGGGGCGCTCGGCAGCATCCTGGTCGCGTTCACGGCGCGGCGGCTGAGCTGGCGGGTGCTGACCGAAACCGTGCGCAGCACGATGCGGATCAGCGCCATGGTGTTTTTCATCCTCATCTGTGCCCAGGCGTTTTCTTTGGCATTCCGGGGCCTCGATGGCGAGGAGCTGATCGCAGATCTGTTCGTGCTCGTCCCGGGCGGTCTCACGGCAGACATCATCTTCATGCTGGTGCTGCTGTTCATCCTCGGATTCTTCCTCGAGTGGATTGAGATCTCATACATCGTGCTGCCGCTGTTCCTGCCCATCTTCGCCAACACCGACGTCAACTTCGTGTGGCTCGCCATGCTCGTGTGCGTGAACCTCCAGACGTCCTTCCTCACTCCGCCCGTGGGCTGGGCGCTCTTCTTCCTCAAGGGCGTGGCGCCGCCCGAGGTCTCGACCCGTGACATCTATGTCGGCGTAATGCCTTTCGTCGCCATGCAGCTCGTCGCGCTGGTGCTCCTGTTCCAATACCCGCAGATCGCGATCTGGCTGCCGCGCGCGATCGGCTGGTAGCGCATCAAAGGGCCGGCCTGTCCCGGTGCCGCGCGGCAGATCTTGCACCCCTCTGCCGCCCTGTCCGGCTTCGGCGCGGGTCAGAACGCCGCGACCAGCCCGTCGCCGCGCGGATCCGCGGCGCCCTCGATGAGGCCCGAGGGGTGGCGGACCAGGGCGCCGGCATGGCCCATGACCTCGTCGAACGGCCCGACCAGTTCGATGTCGTGGCCGGCCGCGGCGAGCGCCGCCACGAGGTCCGCCGAGAAGCGGTTCTCCAGCCGGAGGTTGCTCCGGGCCGCGCCCCAGGTCCGGCCCAGCAGCCACCGGGGCGCGGTCACCGCGGCCTGTAGCCCCTGGCCGAACATCACGTGCCGGGTAAACAGCGCGGCCTGGGTTTGCGGCTGCCCTTCGCCGCCCATCGCGCCATAGACCATGACCCGGCCGTCGCCGAGCAGGGCGAGGGCCGGCTGGATGGTGTGGAAGGGTTTGCGCCCCGGCACGAGACGGTTTTGCGCGCCTTCGGCGAGCTTGAAACTGGCGCCGCGGTTCTGCCACAGGATCCCCGTCTCGCGCAGCACCACGCCGGAGCCGAATTCCCAGTAGATGCTCTGGATGAAGCTGACGGCGCGGCCTTCGCCGTCGATCGCGCCGAGCCACACGGTGTCGCCGCCGGCGGCCCGCGAACCCCAGGGCGCGGCTTTGTCGGGGTCGATCGCCGCGGCCAGGTCGGAAAGCGCGGCCTCGGTGAGGAAGCTTTCCGGGTCGCACGCCATATAGGCCGGGTCGGTGACGTGGGCATCGCGCACCCGGAAGGCGCATTTGGCGGCCTCGACCAGGCCGTGCAGGTGATCGAAACCCTCGGCCTCGGCGCAGCCCAGGCGGTCGAAGAGCGCGAGCATGATCAGCGAGGCCAAGCCTTGGGTCGGCGGGGGCAGGTTGTAAACCGCGCCGGAGCGCAGATCCACCTTGAGCGGCCGCACCTCGCGGGCCCGCTGTCCGGCCAGGTCCTCGGCGCTCAGCGGGCTGCCCACGCGCTCCAGTTCGGCGCCGATCGCCCGGGCCAGCCCGCCCCGGTAAAAGTCGTCGAGACCGGACTTGCCGAGCCGCTTCAGGGTCTCGGCAAGGGCCGGCTGCTCGAACCGGGCGCCGACGGCGGGGGTCTTGCCGCCGTCGAGGAAAGTCTCGGCGAAACCGGGGAGGTCGATGAGCTCCGCGCGCTTGGCCTCGGTGTTGGCATGCTGGCTGCGGGTCACCGGGAATCCGTCACGGGCGTAGGTCCGGGCATCCTCCAGCAGCCGCGCAAGCGGCAGCCTGCCGCCCCAACGATCGCTGATCCGAAGCGCGGCCTGCCAGCCCGCGATCGCGCCGGCCGAGGTGTTGGCGGCCAAGGGCCCGCGCGCCGGAATCTCGTCGCGGCCACGGCGGCGGTAGAACGCCGCATCCGCCGCGGCCGCGGCCGCCCCGCAGGCCTCGAGCCCGACCGGCGTTGCGCGGCCGAACGCGATCAGCCAGAAATTGTCGCCGCCCAGGCTGTTCATGTGGGGATAGACCACCGCGACGGTCGAGGCCGCGGCGATCGTCGCCTCGATGGCGTTGCCGCCTTCGCGCAACACCCGAAGGCCGGCTTGCGCCGCCAGATGGTGCGGGGCGACGACCATGCCACGGGTCGCTCTCGGGGTTTGCAGCATGCGATCTTCCCGCCGGACCATTTCGGTGATTCGGTTGAGCGCCAGGCGGCGCAACGGCTTGGGTAGCGCGCCGGCCTTCGCATGGCAAGGCTAGTACCCTCCTCCTATCACGGAGGGTACTAGGCGAGGGCCTTGGCCGGATGGGGCGCTACGACGCCTTAGCAGAGTGATTTTGATCCGGCCACGAATGGCCGGGCCAGGATCACTCTGCAAGCCCTTAAGACTCTTGCAGGTTTTGCGAAGCCCGCCCACACGCGCCGTGGGCGGAGTTTCGAAAACCTGCTTAGGCGCGGCCCATCCGCGCCTTGAGGGCGGCGGCGGCCGCGGAGGGGGTGTCGAGCACGGCAACCCCGGCGGCCTCGAAGGCGCTGCGCTTGGCAGCGTGAGAGCCGGTCTTTCCCATGACGATCGCCCCGGCATGGCCCATGCGCTTGCCGGGCGGTGCCGCGGCACCCGCGATGAAGGCGACGA
Organism: Kiloniellaceae bacterium; assembly: GCA_046759925.1. Taxonomy (GTDB): domain Bacteria; phylum Pseudomonadota; class Alphaproteobacteria; order Kiloniellales; family J153; genus JBHIDD01. Next base: position 3,791 of record JBHIDD010000094.1, on the reverse strand, counting down.
CCGGTTTCCCGATGCTCCCGGCGTAAGCCGCCGCGGCTTCCTCCATCGCGCCGCCGATCTCGCCGACGATGACCACGGCCTGGGTTCGCCGGTCCGCGTGGAGCTCGGCGAGCGCCGCCTCGGTCGTCGTGCCGAGGATCGGATCGCCGCCGATCCCGATGAAGGCCGAGATGCCGAAGCCGGCCCGCACCAGGTCGAGGCAGACGAGCGTTCCCAGGCTGCCGCTGCGCGAGATCACGCCGATGCGCCCGGGTGTGAAGATGCGCGGATCGAACGCCGGCATGACGCCGACGAAGCACTCGCCGGGCGTCACCAGCCCGGCCGTGTTGGGGCCGACCACCCGGACGCCCGACTCGCGCGCCGCGGCGAGCAGATAGACCACGTCCTGGACGGGCACGTGCTCGGTCAGGACCACCAGCTTCCGTGCACCGGCCTCGATCGCATCGAGCGCCGCCGCCTTGACCCCGAGCGGCGGGATGAAGAGGACCGAAACCTGGAAAGGCGTCTCCTTCATCGCCTCGGCGGCCGAGGCGTAGACCGGAACGCCGCAGTGAATCGCCCCGGCCTTCTTCGGGTTGACCCCGCCGATGATCCGGGTGCCGTAGTCGCGCATGCGTTCGGACCAGAAGCTGCCCTGGCGGCCGGTGATTCCCTGGACCAGCACCGCCTCGTGTCCGCGGACGATCATCGGGCCGCCTCCACCGCGGCCTTGACGGCCTCGTCCATGCGGTCGAAGGGCTCCAGCCGCAGCCGCGCGCGCACCATTCCGACCGCCTCGTCCGCGCCGGTGCCGTGGATCGAGAAGAACGCGGGGCGCGTCGGATTGAGCGCCTCCCAGGCCTCGAGGATCCCTTCGGTCATCACGTCGGTGCGGGCGAACGCCCCGCAGAAGTTGACGACCAGGCTCTTCACCCTCGGGTTCGCCAGCACCAGCTCGAGCGCCACCTGGCCCAGCGTGTAGGCGTCGCCGCCGATCTCCAGGAAGTTGGCGGGTCGGCCCCCGTAGTGCGCCACCGCGTCCATGGTGGCCATGGTCAGGCCCGCCCCGTTGGCCAGGACCCCGACCGGACCGTCCAGTTCGATATAGCGCAGGCCGGCCGCCCGGGCCCGGGCCTCGAGCGCGGTCAGGGGCTCGGGCGAACCGCGTTCCGCAAGCTCGGGTCGCCGCGGGATCGCCGAATCGTCCAGCACGAACTTGCAGTCGAGCGCGGTGAGCCGGCCCCCGGCGGTGAGCGCCAGCGGGTTCACCTCGACCAGTTCGGCGTCGTTGTCGCGGTAGACCCGGTACAACCTTTCCAGGACCTCGGCCGCCGCGGCCGCGGTCTCGCCGAGACCCAGCCCGGCCAGCGCCGCGTCGATCCCGCGCCGGTCCGGGCCGCGCAGGACGTCGATCGGAATTCGTATGAGAGAGCCCGGCCGCGCCGCGCTCGACGCCTCGACGTCCATGCCGCCGGCGGCCGAGAACAGCATGAGCGGCCCCTGGCTTTCCGGGTCGCTCAAGACCGCGGCGTAGAACTCGGCCGCGATCTCGGCCTGCGCCTCGACCAGGACGCGCTCGACCCGGTGGCCGCCGATCTCCAGGCCCAGGAGCTGCGCGGCGGCCGCGCGGGCCGCCTCCGGGTTCGCCGCGACCTTGATGCCCCCGGCCTTGCCGCGCTTGCCGGTCGGCACCTGCGCCTTGACCACCGCGCGGCCGATCCGCCGGGCGGCGGCTTCGGCCTGTGCCGGGCTCGCCGCGAGCGCGCCGGCCGGCGTCGCGATGCCGGCCGCGGCCAGCAGCGGCTTGCCGGCGTGCTCCTCGAAGTTCATGGGACCCTATTTTCCGTATTTCGCCCAGTACGTCCCGAAGAGATCCTCCTCGGAGGGTCGGTCCTCGGGAATCGTCGTGACCAGATGGGTGACGTTGATGAAGTTGCGCCAGTTCAGGTTCGCCGAGATCGAGTTGCCGCCCCAGGTCCCGCAACCCATCGACAGGGTGAAGTTCAGGCCGTTGTCGAAGGACCCGCCGTTGCCGAAGGTGTGCGCCTGGTTGACCAGGACCCGCACGACCTCGAGCTCCTCGGCCAGTTCCCGGGCGTGGTCCACCTCCGCGGTGTGGATGCCCACCGAATGGCCCGCGCCCTGATGCTCGAGAAGGTCCCGGACGATGCGCTTGGCCTCGGCGAAGTCCCCGGCCCGGTAGAGGCTCAGCACCAGCGACAGCTTCTCGCCCGAGAAGGGATACGCCGGGCCGATCCCGGTCTCCTCGACCATGAAGAAGCGCGCTTGGGCTGCCTCGGGCGCAAGGCCGGCGCCCGCGGCGAAGACCGGGGCGTCCTTGGCGATCAGGTCGCGGTTGAGCTTGCCGTTCCGCCACAGGGACCGGGCGATCCGGCCGCGCTCGGCCGAATCGGCGAGATAGCCGCCTTCTACCTTCAGCGCCTCGATCGCGCCGTCATAGACATCGCCCAGGATGACGAGCGCGTTTTCCGAGGAACAGGAGGTCGCGTTGTCGAAGACCTTGGACCGGCAGATCTTGGCCGCCGCATCGGACAGGTCGGCCGAGGAGTCGACGATCACCGGCACGTTGCCGGTGCCCACGCCGATCGCCGGCGTCCCGCTGGAATAGGCCGCCCGCACGTTGGCCTGGCTGCCGGTGCAGACCACCAGATCGACCGCCGCCATCAGCGCCTTGGTGGCCTGGCGGGTGATCGGCTCGGGCAGGATCTGGACGAGGTCGGGCGGCAGGCCGATCTTTTCGAGCTCGGCGCGGCACAGCCCCACCGTCCGCGCGGTCGTCGCCCAGCCCGCCGGCGCAGGCGCGATGATCACCGCGTTGCGGCCCTTGATCGCCATCATCGCCTTGTTCACCGGGGTCGCCGCCGGGTTGGTCGAGGGCGTGATCGCGCCGACCACGCCCACCGGCTTGGCATAAAGGACGAGGCCGGGGCGCTCCTCGATCACGCCCACCGTGCGCACCCGTAGCAGGTCGCGCAAGGTGCCGAAGGTCTTGCGCCGGTTCTTGACGATCTTGTCGGCGACGTTGCCGAGGCCGGTGTCTCGCACCGCCAGTTCGGCGAGCGCGCGCGCGTTCGCGGGCTTGTAGAGCGCCCAGGCGAGCGCGCGCACCGCATCGTCGATCCGGCCCTGGTCGGCCGCGGCGAAGGCGCCCATCGCCGCCCGCGCCCGGGCGACCAGATCGGCGATTGCCGCCGGGGTTTCCGCCGCGCCCGTGAAACCCGCCTTGACCGCATGCTTTCTCATGGGGGGAAGTCCTCTTGCATCGCCCGACGATCAGCCGGCGCGCGCCGCGGAGCGCCGGACCGCCTGGAACATGTTGTACGTGACCGTAAGCACCGCCAAGGTCAGCAGGGCGGCGGCGATCGGCCGGGTGAAAAGGCCGAACACGTCGTAGTTCAGCATCTGCATGGCCTTGACGAAGCTGGATTCGCCGAGCCGGCCGAGGATCAGGCCGAGCACGATTCCGGGAATCGAATAGCCGGTCCGGCGCAGCGCGAAACCCGCGATCCCGGCCAGATACATGACCCAGACGTCGACCGTCAGGTTGCGCAGCGCGAACGCGCCCACCGTGGCGATCAGCAGAATCGCCGGCGCCAGCAGGCGGAACGGCACGCGCAGGAGGTGGACCACCGTCTTGGTCTGCAGCCAGCCGAGGGCGAGGATGCAGATGTTGGCGAAGAACATCGCCGCGAAGGTGACCCAGATCAGCTCGACCGAGGTGACGAAGACCAGCGGGCCGGGCTCCATGCCGTGGATCTGGAACACGCCCATCATCATCGCGGTCAAGGCCC
>JBHIDD010000093.1:0-8687 GCA_046759925.1 Kiloniellaceae bacterium | reverse complement strand
GGCGGCTCGTCTCCGGATCCTCGCCCCAGCGCGCGATCTGATAGGTCTCGTCGAGCTGGGCGGCGGCGAAGGCCTCGTCCGGGCCGATGCGACCGGCGGCGAGCGCCAGGCCGATGACGAGCGATCCCGCGGCGGTCACGGCGGCATTGAGCGCCACCAGTTCCATATCGCTCAAGCCCTCCACGGCGCGGCGCAGCGCCGCCAGCGCTTCCGGCGGCTGGGGCACCGAGACGATGCCCGCGGTCACCGCAAGCGGGGCGTCGAAGCGGCGCGCCGCCCAGTCGAGCAGCGGTTGCCAGACCGCCTGTTGGCGGGTTGCGAGACCGGCCGGCGCCTCGGCCCGGTAACAGAGCAGGTCGTGGCCGCCGTAGGCGGCGACGTCGGCCACGACTTGGCGCCGGTTGGCCCCCACCCAGTCGATCGCGGTACATGCCAGGCGCGTCAGCGGCATGGCGCGCGGATCGACCTCCGCGCCTTGCTCCGCCCATTCGGCGGCCAGCGCCTCCGCCAAGGCCCGGGTCGGCACGATCAACCGCGCCTTGGCCGGGGTCCGGATCGCCCGGCCGTCGAGAACGACGCCGAATCCGTCCCGGAGCGGGTCGCAGGGCTCCGCGGCGGCCGTCTCGTAGAAGCGCTTGATCTTGCCCCGGATCATGCGGCTTTAGTCGCCGAACAGGCTCCTGAGACCCTTGGTAATGCCCTCGCCGACGCCTTCAAGCGTTTCGCCCACGCCGGCGCCGACACCCTTCAGCGTCTCGCTGACGCCTGCGGCGGCGTCCTCGATCACGGTGGTTTCCTCGGGCTCGGCGCCGACGGCGGCCGGGGCCCAAGCGACCTGTTCGAGCGCGGCCAGGCAAGGGTTCTGCTCCGCGGTTTCGGATTCGGCAAATAGCACGGCACCGGCGGCCAGTGGATTGATGAATAGCCCGGCGATCCTGGCGGCGCCCACGGCGGTCCCCACCGGGTCGGGGCCGATGGCGGGCGAGGCCAGAGTCCCGCTGACGCGGAAGGGCACGGCGAGGCTCATGAGGCTGGCCTGCTTGGCCTGCGGGGTGACGCGCAGATCCAGGGTCTCGCCGCGCAAATCGAGGCTCCCCTCGCCGCCGACGGTGACCGCGGCGGTATCCAGCAGGATCGCCTCGCCGGTCATCACGCCGCCCTGGACCGGCAGGCGCGCGACCACGCAGTTGAGCCGCAGGTCGCGCCCGCCCTCGCGCCAGCCGGACAACATCCGGAGCAAGCCGGCGCCGGCCGCCGCGAGCAGGTCGTCCCGGATGACGCCCTCGCCGCCGACCACCTCGACCCGGCCGTTAAGGCTGGAGGCGATCGCGCGCAGCGATGCGCCGGCCCCGCGCAGGCCAGCGCTTCCGTCCAGGCTGCCGACGACGCCGTCCGTGACCGCCATATCCTTGAGCAGCCGGCCGTAATCGACGCCCTTCGCGGTCAGGTTCAAGCTGAGCTGCGGCGTCTTCCTGCCGGCATCGAGGCTGAGGTCGCCGGCCAGCCTGCCGCCCGCGAAGCCCGCCGTCAGTGATTGGACGGCAAGCCGCCCGGATTCGAGCGTCAGCGACAGCTCGAGATCGGAAAGGTCCACATGCTCCGGCAAGCGGAGCCGGCCGGCGCTCAGCTTGAGCTCGGCATCGACCGCTTTGAGGCCGTCGAGCGGCAAGGGATCCGCCGCAAACACGAATTTCTGGTCGCCGCCGGATTCGGCTTCGCTCCGGTCTTCGCCCTCCTCCTGGGAAACGAAATCCGCCAGATCCAGAACGCCGGCGGTGAAGGTGCCCTTGAGCGCGGGGCGCCGGCCGGCAAGCGACAGGGTGGCGTTGCCGGCGAAGTCGCTGCCGCCGATCTTGGCGGTCAGGCCGGTCAGCTTGTAGCTTTGGCCGGTCTGCTTGACCTCGGCGCCCAGCGCATAGGGCCCGAGCGGCGGCAGCGCGCCACCGGTCAAAGCGCTCAAGTCCGCCAGGTTGCGGCCGCGCGCGGCAAGCCGGAGGTCGATGCCCCGGCCCGCCATGGGCTCGGCGATGCTGCCCTCGATCTCGAGGCTGGCGCCGCCCGCCTCGGCGGTCAGCTGGACCGGATAGGCGCCCTCCCCCAACAGCTGCTCGAAGGAGCCGAGCACCCCCTCGGCCGTAAAGGCCGTGTCGTTGTACCGGCCCTCGACGGCGATCCGTATGGGGCTCGCGCCGCCCGCCGCGCGGCCGACCAGTTCACTGAGGTGCAAGCGGGTTTCCGTGCCGGTCTTGCCGTCGCGGTAGAGCAGCCGCCCGCCGCGGATCAGGACCTGATCGAACGACGGCAAGGTCGCCGCGCCCGCGTCCGCAGCTCCGGCCTCGCCTTCCGCCGCAACCGCGATCTCCCAGTTGCCGCGGCCCTCGGGATCGGTCTCCAAGAGGATGTCCGGCTGCACCAGAATCAGCCGGCCAACCTTGATCTCGCCCGAGAGCAAAGGCAGCAGCGACACCTCCAGTTCGAAGCGCTTGACCGAGACCATCTCCGCCCGGCTGCCCCAGGGCGCATTGGCGAAGCTCACCTCCTCGACGGTGATCGCGGGATTGCGCGATATCTGCAAGTCGATCGGGCCGGCGATCCTGAGGTCCCGGCCGGTCGCCTTCTTGGCCTCGGCCTCGATGACGCCGCGCAGGCCTTCGAAGTCCATCGAGGACAACACCGCGTAGACGGCCACCAGGACCGCGACCACGACGGCGGCGAACCCGGTCAAAATCCATTTCAGTTTCATGCGTTCTCCTCACCCAAGGCCGAGAGGCTGGACCCCAGCGCGGCAAAACTCTCAATCACGCAGGCCGCCCCGCTGGCCTTGAGCTCCTCGGGCGCGTGGTAGCCCCAGGCCACGCCTACGCCGGTCACACCGGCATTGCCCGCCATTTCCATGTCGAAGGTGGTATCGCCGACGAGCACGGTCTCGTGCCGCTCGACCCCGGCATCGGCCATGGCGCGGTTGAGCAGCTCGGGATGCGGCTTGCCGGGGCCGTCGTCGGCGGTCTGCAGGGTCACGAAATAACCGGCGAGCCCGTGGCGCTCCAGGCCATGCATCAGGCCGCGCCGGTTCTTGCCGGTGACGATCCCCAGGCAGACCTCCGGCCGGTTGAGCGCGCTGAGCGCCGCGCGCGCCGGGGAACAGCGGCTCGTGAAAGTCGGGCCGGGCGCGCAACGCCAGGAAGGCCTCGCGGTAGGTCCGGGCAATGCGCAGCGCGGTCGCGCCGTCCTGCGGGTCCGGCAGCAGCCGCGCGATCGCCCGCTCCAGATTAAGGCCGACCACGCGGCGCACGGCCGCCGCGGCAGGCTCGGACAGGCCGTGGGCTCGGAAGGCCTCGCCCATCACCGCCACGATCGCCCGCTGACTGTCGACCAACGTGCCGTCGAAGTCGAATACCACGAGGCGGAAGCGATGGGCCATCGATTGGTCTTCGGATCCTAGCGAATTCGCGTATGGTCGCTTGAGCCCGGCGCACGATCGCCGGGCCTGGACGCGGCGCGCCGGCCATGCTGGCGGCGTTGTACGCGACCCGGCTTTACCAGCCATTAACGCGGGGCCAGACGGCCACCACCTCGTCGCCGCCGTCGACCACGTGGTAAGCGTCGTAGGCGGCGGCCGTCATGCAGGCGTGGTTCGGCAGAATCCGCAGGCGCGACCCGACCGGCAGGGCCTCGAAGGGGACAGCGCCCTCGGCCGCCGCGACGATCCCGTGTTCCTGAAAAACCCGGACGACGTGCAGCTCGGGCAGGCTCTCGCCGCAGGCGGAATCGACCGCCAGGCCATAGCCCACGTCGTGCGGCCCGGCCGCGGTGCTGCGGTCCTTGGAGAGCGCCAGCCCGCCGGCGTCGATCACCATTTCGCCGCGCGCCGGGTGATGGCCGGTCACGGTGGTGAGCACGGAAACCGCGATGTCGGCCATCGCGCAGGATTCGATTTGGGCCTGGAAGACGTCGCCGAACATGTAGACGCCCGGCCGGATCTCGGTCACGCCGTCGAGCTTGCCGGCATGCACCGCGGTCGGCGTCGAGCCGACGCTGACCACCGGACAGGGCAGCCCGGCGGCGCGCAGGCGCGCCGCCGCCCGCACCGCGCCGGCGCGTTCGGCCTCGGCCACCGCCTCGACCTGGGCCACGCTGCGGCACTCGTAGGACTGGCCGGCATGGGTCAGCACGCCGGCCAATGTGACGCCCTGGGCCCCGTCGAGCGCCCGGCCGATCTCGATGAGCGCCTCCGAGTCGGGCAAGAGGCCGGCCCGCCGGTTGCCGGTGTCCAGCTCGACCAGGACCTCGAAGGCGGCGCCGAGCGCCGCCGCGCGCGCGCCGATGCCCCGGGCCACCTCCAGATTGTCGGCAAGTATCGCAAGGCGCGCCCCCGCCGCCTGGAGGGCCGCGACCCGGTCCAGCTTGGCAAGCGCGATCCCGACCGCATAGACGATGTCGCGGAAGCCCCGTTCGGCGAAGTACGCCGCCTCCTTCAGGGTCGAAACCGTGATGCCGCCCGAGTGGCCCGCCGTGGCCAGAGGGGCGACATCGGCCGATTTGGCCGTCTTCAGGTGGGGCCTGAGATCGACCCCGTGCCGTTTGGCCCGCTCGCTCATCCGCGCGATGTTGGCCTCGAGCCGCCGGCGGTCGAGGACGAGCGCGGGGGTATCGAGGTCGGAGAGCTTCATGGTCCGGCCCTTGCTGCAGATGGTTTGCCGCGCCGCTTTTGTTTTTCCGCCGGGCGCTCCGGCGGCGCCGAATGCCTGAGGCCCTCGGCGTAGGCGACCAAGTCATCGGCGGCACGCTCCCCCTTGGCGGGCTCGAAGCCGAGCGCGGCCCAGGCGGCCGCCATGTGGGGCGGCAGCGGCGCGCTGACCCGGAGCGTGGTGCCGTCGGCCGGATGCGGCAGGGTGATCTCGCGGGCGTGGAGCAAAAGCCGGCGCGGCAGATCGCGGCCCTCCGGCAGCGCCGGGCCTTCCGGAAAGGCCTTCATCCGGCCGTATTTCCAGTCGCCCAGGATCGGCGTGCCGAGCGCCGCGCAATGGGCGCGCAACTGGTGCGTGCGGCCGGTGAGCGGCATGAGCACCAGCCAGGAAATCCTCTGCCCCTTGGTCCCGACGGCGCGGTCCTCGGCGACCTGATAGAGGGTCACCGCCGGCCTGCCGGCATCTTGGTCGGCGCCGACCCTTTCGCCGGCCGGACCCGAGAGCTTGGTGAGCGGCAAATCGATGCGCCCGCGGCGCTTCTTCGGCACGCCGGCAACCGGGGCCCAGTAGATCTTCCGGGTAACCTTGTCCCGGAAGGCGGCGGCCAGCGCGCGGGCCGCCCGGCCCGTGCGGGCGAGCAGCAAGACGCCGCTGGTGTCCTTGTCCAGGCGATGAACCAGGCGCGGCCGTTCGGGACTGTCGAAGGCGAGCGCATCCAGCATGGCGTCCAGATGGCGGGTCTGCCCGGTCCCGCCCTGCACCGCCAGGCCCGCCGGCTTGTCGATGGCGATCGCCCAATCGTCGCGGAACAGCACGGCCTTGCGGAGCGCCGCAACCTCGGCCGCGGAGAGCGCCGCGGGTTCGCGCCGCGCGCGCCTTACGGCCGGCGTTTCGCCAGCCAGGGGCGGAACCCGGACGACCTGACCCGCGGCCAGCCGGGTGCCGGATTTGGCCCGCTTGCCGTCGACCCGAACCTGGCCGGTGCGCAGGAGCTTTTCCAGCCGGCCATGGCCGAGGTCGGGGAAGCGGCGCTTGAACCAGCGGTCGAGGCGCAGCTCGGCTTCCTCATCGCCGACGGTCAGGATTTGGACCTCGCTCACCCCAAGCCCCTCCGGACGACGCGCATGCCGCCGATCGCACCGCCCATGGCCAGGGCCATCTTCATGACCGTCTCGCCCTTATCCGCCCGCGCCGCGCCCCTTGCGGCGCCAAGCGCCCGCAGGAAGCGGCCTCAGCTCAGCCCCGCTTCGCTTGCCTTATAGCCCGGATTTGCGATTCCGGAAAGCGCCCGCCTCAGACCGCCGCCGGGGGCCGGCCGGGGCCCGCCAGCCAGCCCAGGCAGTTGTCGCTGGACATCAGGTAGATGCCCATGCGGGCCAGTTCCATCACCGCCTCCTCGGTCGAACCGCACACCGCGTCCGGCACCAGGACGACGCGGAAGTCGCGGGCGCTGGCCTCGTAGACCGTCGCCCGGGTGCCGGTCGTGAAACTGAAGCCGCAGATCACCAGGGTGGTCACGTCCAGCTCGCGCAGGCACGGCTCGAGGCCGGTGTCGTGGAAGGCGCCCCAGCGGGGCCGGTAAAAGGCCCACTCCGCCGCGCCCAGCTTTTGAAACCGGCCGCTGAGCAGGCAATCCGGATCGAGCCGGACCGCCGGGTCGGGCTTCAGTTCCTCGAGCAATTCCGAACCGAAGCTGCCCGGCATGAGGATGCGCAGGCCCTCTTCGACCGCCTCGCGGCGGCAGGCGTCCACATTGGAGCCGTCCGGCCGGTAGAGCCGCACCGAATGAAACACGGGGGCGCCGCAGCCCCGGAAGCCCTCGACCAGCCGGCGCATGGCCGGCAGGGCCCGACCGACACCGCAGGCCCGGAGCGGCGAACCGGGCCGGGCGAAATCCCGCTGGGCGGAAACGGTCAGCAGGGCGGCCTTGACCTTGTCGGGGACGCAATAGTCGGCCATGCGAGTTTCCCTCGCGAGGCGGATTGGCGGCGGCCGGTCCGCGTCATGGACTTCGCATAAAACTATCCCGGAATTGTCTCGGGACAACCGACAAGGCGGAATGGCAGACGCGCGGGAATCGCAGGGCTGGGATGCGGAATCGATACCCGAATCATCCGATGTCGAGCCATCACGAAAATAACAAACCATGAAGACGCCAAGGCACCCGAAGCCGCACCGAGCCGGCGTCGACCCTTCGCGCGGCAACGCGTTCGGTTGCGGGCGGCATCGCGTCACTTTGGGTCTTCGTTATGAGTCCGTCGCGCCTTGGTTCGCGGTAGGGACGCGGGTTAGCCCGCGCCCCCCGCACAGATCCGTACGAGCGGCATTCCCGCATACGGCCCCTGCCTTGGGTGGTCGGCGTCGACGCGCGTTCGGCCAGTGATGGCGGATGTGCGCCTCGGAAAGCCAGCGCTCTGCCAGCTTTTCGAGGTCGGGCCGCGCCGTGCGGTCCCGCTGGCTGCGGCGCCACAGCGCCCGCAACGAGGTTTGCTGACGTGGTATCGAAAGGCCTCGAGCGCCGCCCCGGCGCTCGCCTGCCGGGGCACGACCGAGTTTCCCGAGGCCTTTAAAGCTCTCGAGGCCTTGACGGTCGCTCCGGAGCGCAAAACAGATCTCAGGGAACAGCTCAGCCAAGGCGCGGCAATGCACGAGGACGCGCATCGTCAGGGCGACAAGGAGAAAATGTCGGACGCGATTCGAATCTTCGACGCGATCAAGCCGAAGATCGCGGAATGAGCGCCCGCCGGGCGCACCGGTTTCGCCTCCGCCCGAGCCCGCGACCGCTCATCCGCCATGCTGCGAAGCCTCAAGCGGCGTGTGCCCGGGTCGCAAAGCGTTTGTGGCGTGGCCGATAAGACCGCCGGCTAAGGCGGCGCGATGCCGGCGGCAAGCGCCGCGTAGAGGCCGAGTGTCATGAGGGCGTTGAACACCCCGTGGGTCACCATCGCGGGCCAGAGCGAGCCGCTCAGCTGGTAGACCGCGGCCAGAATGACGCCGACCACGACGAGCGCGGGGATCAGGATGGGGACGCCGTGCAGTACGGCGAAGCAGACCGCGCTCACAAGCGCCGCGGCGACGATCCCGATGCGCTGGCGCAGCCAAGGGTAAAGCAGGCCGCGGAAGGCCAGCTCCTCGGCGAAGGGGGCTATGACGCCGGCCATGACGGTCATGGTGACAAGGCCCGACCAGCTGAAGCCGCCGGGCGCCAGGGCGTAGACCTGCGGGTTCCGGAACGGCGCGCCGCCGGTCGGCAGCGTGACGGCGGCGTTGACCAGGCCGACCAGGGGCACGGTCAGGATCGCGATCAACGCGGCCTGGAGGTACCAGCGGGCCGGCGCCGGGCACAAGCCGAGCGCCGTCCAACCGAGCCCGTACTTCCGCATCACCACGATCCCGATCATGCCGAGCAGCACCCCGGTCTGAACCAAGACGATCGTGGCGGTCAGGAGCAGGAGCCACCGGGGATCCGCGTCCGGCTCGGGGCCATCTTGGCCGATCAGGTTGAACAGCAACGGGACCAGCAGCTGCGCGGTGCCGAAGCTGACGATCAGGATCAGCGCCAAGTCGCCGGCCCGCACCGGCAGGGACGGCATCTCGGGTGCCGGGCGGGCGGGTGTTTGGCTCATCGCGGCGCGCCGATCATCCGCCCGAGCAGGTCGAGCGCCGCCGCCACCGCGGCCAGGCGGATCGCGCTGCGGTCGCCCGAAAAGAGGTGGCGCTCGTGCAGCGGCGCCGCGCCGCGCCGGGCCGCGCCAAGGAAGACCAGGCCCACGGGCTTGTCCGCCGTGGCGCCGCCGGGGCCGGCGATGCCGGTGACCGAAACCGCGGCGTCGGCCGCAGAATGGCCGAGCGCCCCGCCGGCCATGGCCGCCGCCACCTCGGCGCTCACCGCGCCGGCCCGCCCGATCAGCGCGGCGGGGACCCCGAGCAGCTCGGTCTTGGCTGCGTCGGCATAGGCGATGAAGCCGCGCTCCATAACCTCGGAGGCGCCGGGGATTT
>JBHIDD010000092.1:0-8716 GCA_046759925.1 Kiloniellaceae bacterium | reverse complement strand
GTACCGTGATATTGTCATAGAGCCGTTGGAAAAAGCATGGGTCGGGCGCCGCGCCGGGTCAACGGCCGCGCCATTTCCTTTGCCATGGCCCCGGCGCGGGCCATATTGTGCCGGGTAAGGGGAAGGGGAGAACGGGGTTGCGGAACAGAATCGGCGTCATGGTCTGCGGCCACGGCAGCCGCGATGTCGAGGCGGCGCAAGAGTTCGAGGCGGTCGCCCGCGGCATCAAGGCGCGGCTGCCGCGCTACGACGTGGAAAGCGGCTTCCTGGAGTTCGCCCGGCCCATCATCCGCGAGGGCCTGGACAAGCTGCGCGCGCGCAACAACACCAAGATCCTCGCGGTCCCCGGCATGCTGTTTGCCGCGGGCCATGCCAAGAACGACATCCCCTCGGTGCTCAACACCTACGAGGCCGAGCACCCGGGGCTGGAAATCCACTACGGCCGGGAGCTGGCGATCGACGGCAAGCTGCTCAACGCCGCCGGCGCGCGGATCCGCGAAGCACTCGATGCGGCCGGGGATCGCATGCCGCTCGCCGAGACGCTGCTCATGGTCGTGGGGCGCGGCGCCTCCGATCCGGACGCCAACGCGAACGTCGCCAAGGTGATGCGTATGCTGTGGGAAGGCTTCGGCTTCGGCTGGGGCGAGACCGCCTATTCGGGGGTCACCTTCCCGCTGGTCGAGCCCGCGCTCGAGCACGCCGCCAGGCTCGGTTACCGGCGGATCGTCGTCTTCCCCTACTTCCTGTTCACCGGCGTGCTGGTCAAGCGGATCTACGCGCACACCGGCCGGGTCGCGGCCCGGCACCCGGAGATCGAGTTCATCAAGGCGCCGTATCTGCGCGACCACCCGCTGGTGCTCGACGCCTTCGCCGAGCGGGTCGAGGAAATCCTCTCCGGCGAGAACGCCATGAATTGCAAGCTGTGCAAGTACCGGGAGCAGATCCTGGGCTTCGAGGCCGAGGTCGGCCTGCCGCAGGAGAGCCATCACCACCACGTCGAGGGCATCGGCACCGGCGCGGCCGGCCATGAGCGCGGGCCCGATCATGGCGACGAGCCTGGCCATCGTCACGGGCCCGGCCGGCACGGGCACCATCATCCCTATCCCCACGCCGACCACCCGCTCGGGCCGCGCAGCATGACGAAGGAGCGGGCCTGAGCCGCGCGAGGAACCGGCCATGCCCACGTTCGACTACCTTCGCGATCCAACGGAAATCACCCGCCGCTCCTTCGCGACAGTGCGCGCGGAATGCGACCTCTCCGCCCTGCCTGCGGAGCTCGTCGGCCTGGCGCTCAGGCTCGTGCAGGCTTGCGGCATGCCCGACATCTTGGCCGAGCTCGCCTGGGCCGGGGACGTGGCCGGGGCCGGCCGGGCGGCGCTCGAGGCCGGCGCTCCGGTGATCGCCGACTCCCGGATGGTCGCCGACGGGGTGGCCCGCGACCGCCTGCCGGCGGGCAACCGGGTGCTCTGCCCGCTTTCCGACCCGGCGGTACCGGAGCTTGCGCGACGGGAGAAATCCACCCGTTCGGCGGCGGCGGTCGAGTTGTGGCGCCCGGATCTGGCGGGCGCTGTGGTGGCGATCGGCAATGCGCCGACCGCGCTGTTCCGTTTGCTCGAAGTGTTGCTGGGGGGCGCGCCCAAGCCCGCCGCGCTCCTGGCCTTCCCGGTCGGATTCGTCGGGGCGGCGGACTCCAAGGAGGCGCTGATCGGTGCCGGTCTCGGGATGCCGTTCGTCACCCTGCGCGGCCGGCGGGGGGGCAGCGCGCTCGCGGCGGCGGCGGTGAACGCGCTCGCCGCGGAGGTGCCGTGACCCCCTGGCTCGCCATCGTCGGGCTCGGCGAGGACGGGCCGGAGGCCCTGTCGCCGGCGGCCCGCGCCCTGATCGATGGCGCCGAATGTCTGGTCGGCGGCGCGCGGCATCTGGCCATGGTCCCCGAGGACGGCCGCGAGCGGCTCGCCTGGTCCCGCCCGTTGAGCGACCTGGTCGCGGCGGTCGAGGCCCGGCGCGGCCGGCGGGTCTGCGTGCTGGCGACCGGCGATCCCATGCACTACGGCATCGGGGTGACGCTTGCCCGGCGCATCCCGATTTCGGAAATCACCATCGTCCCCGCGCCGTCCGCCTTTTCGCTTGCCTGCGCGCGCCTGGGCTGGAGCATGGCCGATGTCGAGACGCTCACCCTGCAGGGCCGGCCGCTGGAATTGCTGCATCCCGCGATTCAGCCCGGCGCCCGGCTGCTGCTGCTCAGCGACAATGCCGCGAGTCCGGGGCAAATCGCGGAAACCTTGCGCGCCCGCGGCTACGGGAAGAGCCCGATCACGGTCCTCGAACACATGGGCGGGCCCAGGGAACGCCGCATTACCGGCTCGGCGGCCGACTGGAACGCCGCGGACATCGCCGATTTCAACACCGTGGCGGTCGAGTGCATCGCCGGGCCCGATGCGCCGCTTCTACCGCGCACGGCCGGCCTGCCCGATACGGCCTTCCGGCACGACGGGCAGATGACCAAGCGCGAGGTCCGGGCGATGTCGCTGGCCGCCCTCGGCCCGGTGCCCGGACAGCTGCTTTGGGACGTGGGTGCCGGCTGCGGCTCGGTGGCGATCGAATGGATGCGCAGCCAGCCGCGCGCCCGGGCTTGCGCGATCGAACGCGACAAGGGCCGCATCGCACTGATCGCGGCGAATGCCGCCGCGCTGGGCACCCCGGGACTGCAAATCGTCGAGGGCGAGGCGCCGGCCGCGCTCGACGGGCTCGATGCGCCCGATGCGGTGTTCGTCGGCGGCGGGCTGACCGGCGCCGGCAACGTCGAGGCCTGCTGGCGGGCGCTCGAGCCCGGCGGACGGCTGGTCGCCAACGCGGTCACCGTCGCGGGCGAACAAATCCTGGCCCGCTGGCAGGACGAGATCGGCGGCGAGATGGTCCGGATCGCCGTCTCGAGGGCGGCGCCGGTCGGCCGCTATACCGGCTGGCGGCCGCTCATGCCGGTGACCCAACTCCAAGCGGTGAAGCGATGAGCGCGACGCTCTACGGCCTCGGCATCGGTCCGGGCGATCCGGAGCTGATCACCCTCAAGGCGCTGCGCATCCTGCAGGCCGCGCCCGTCGTGGCCTACCCGGCGCCCGAGCGGGGCGAGAGCCTGGCGCGCGGCATCGCCGCGCCGCACCTGCCCGGGGGGCAGACCGAGATCGCCATCCGCATGCCGCTCGTCGAGGCCGGCTTTCCCGTGCGGGAGGTCTACGACCGGGCCGCCGACGAGCTGGGCGGGCATCTGGAGGCCGGCCGCGACGTGGCGGTGCTCTGCGAAGGCGATCCCTTCTTCTACGGCTCCTTCATGTACCTCTTCGGGCGCATGGCGCAGCGCTTCCCGGTCGAGGTCGTGCCTGGCGTCTCCTCGCTCACCGCCTGCGCGGCGGTCCTGGGCGCGCCGCTGGCCGCGCGCAACGACACCCTCACGGTCTTGCCCGCGCCCCTCGATGCCGACCGGCTCAAGGCGCGTCTCGCCGGGACCGAGGCCGCGGCGATCATCAAGGTCGGGCGGCATCTGACCAAGGTGCGGAAGGTCCTCGAGGAGCTCGGCCTTGCCGGGCGGGCGCGCTACGTCGAGCATGCGACCATGGCGACCCAACGCATCCTGCCGCTGGAGCAGGTCGGCCCGGATGCGGCGCCCTATTTTTCCATGGTGCTCGTGCACAAGCGGGGGGCGGCCTGGACGTGAGCGCGGAGAGCGGATACGGCCAAAAGTCGGGTTTGGACCCCGCGATCGTGGTCCTGAGCCAAGGCGGGCTCGATCTCGCCCGACGCGTCGCCGCCGGGTTGCCCGGCGCGGACGTCCACGGCCTTGCCGGCCGGGTTCAGGGCGCCGATGCCGGATTCGAACGGACCGCCGCGCATCTTCAAGAGCTGTTCCGGGCCGGCCGGCCGATCCTCGGGGTCTGCGCCGCCGGAGTTCTGATCCGCGCGCTCGCGCCGCGGATCGAGGACAAGCGGTCCGAACCGCCGGTCATCGCGCTCGCCGAGGACGGCGGCGCGGTCGTGCCGCTTCTGGGCGGCCATCACGGGGCCAACGATCTGGCTCGGCGGATCGCCGGGCTGCTTGGCATTTCCGCGGCGGTGACCACCGCCGGAGACCTGCGCTTCGGGGTCGCGCTCGACGATCCGCCGCCGGGCTGGCGGCTCGCCAATCGCGCGGACCACAAGGCCTTCGCCGGCAACCTGCTGGCCGGAGCCCGCGTCCGTTTGGAGGGCGAGGCGGCCTGGCTCCGCGACTCCCGCCTGCCCTTCGCCGCGGACGGGGACCTCGTGATCCGGGTGACCGAGCGCGCCGTCGCGGGATCGCGGCGCGAGCTGGTCTACCATCCCGCGGTCCTGTGCGCCGGGGTCGGCTGCGAGCGGGGCGCCGAGCCGGAGCAGGTGATCGCGCTGCTGCGCCGCACGCTTTCGGAAAGCGGCCTGGCCGAGGCCGCGGTCGCCGCCGTCGTCTCGATCGACCTCAAGGCCGGCGAGCCGGCGCTCCACGCCGCCGCCGCGGCGCTGGGCGTGCCGGCCCGCTTCTTCGACGCCGCCCGCCTTGAGGCCGAGACGCCGCGCCTGGCCAACCCCTCCGGGCTGGTCTTCCGCGAGGTCGGCTGTCACGGCGTCGCCGAGGGCGCGGCGCTGGCCGCCGCCGGTCCCGGCGGCATGCTGGTTGCGGCGAAGACCAAGTCCGCGCGCGCGACCTGCGCGATTGCCCGCGCCCCGGCGGTCCTCGACCCGGCCGGCCTCGGCCGGGGACGCGGCAGCCTTGCGGTGGTCGGCATCGGCCCGGGCGATTCGCGACTGCGCGCGCCGGAGGCCTCCGCCGCGATCCGCGCCGCCACAGACCTGGTCGGCTACGGGCTTTATCTCGATCTTCTGGGGGATCTCGCCGCGGGCAAGGCGCGCCACGCCTACAAGCTCGGCGAGGAGGCGGCGCGCGCCGCCGCCGCGCTCGACATGGCGGCCGAGGGCCGCGACGTCGCGCTGGTCTGTTCCGGCGACCCGGGAATCTACGCCATGGCGGCACTGGTGTTCGAGATGCTCGAGCGCGGCCAAAGGCCGGACTGGCTGCGCCCCGCCATCGCGGTGGTTCCCGGCATCTCGGCGCTGCAGGCCGCCGCCGCCCGGGTCGGCGCGCCGCTCGGCCACGACTTCTGCGCGATATCGCTGTCCGACCTTTTGACTCCCTGGTCGGCGATCGAGAAACGCCTGAAGGCCGCGGCCGAGGGCGACTTCGTCGTCGCGCTCTACAATCCCGTCTCGAAGCGCCGCGCCCGGCAACTCGCCGCCGCGGCGGAGATCCTGCTTGGCCACCGCCCGCCCGATACCCCGGTCGTGCTGGCGCGCAACCTGGGCCGCAAGGGCGAAGCGGTCACGGTGATCCGCCTGGACGAGCTGGCGCCCGCACGCGCCGACATGCTGACCGTGGTGCTGATCGGCTCCAGCGCGACGCGCCGGATCGCGCGCGGCGATTCCGGGTGCTGGGTCTATACGCCGCGCGGCTACCGGGCGAAAGCGGGCCGGGATTCGGAGGACGCGGCGTGACCGTGCACTTCATCGGCGCCGGGCCGGGGGCGCCGGACCTCATCACCCTGCGCGGGCGCGCGCTCATCGCGCGCGCGCCCGTCGTGCTCTACGCCGGCTCGCTGGTGCCGAGGGCGGTGATCGCCTGCGCGCCGGAGGGCGCCCGGGTGATCGATACCGCGCCGCTCACCCTCGACGAGATCATCGCCGAGATCGAGCGCGCCCATGGCCAAGGCCAGGACGTGGCCCGGGTCCATTCCGGCGACCCGGCGCTCTACGGCGCGATGGCCGAGCAGATCCGGCGCCTGGACGGGCTCGGCATCGACTACACGATCACGCCCGGCGTGCCGGCCTACGCCGCCGCCGCCGCGGCGCTGGGACGCGAACTCACCCTGCCGGAGGTCAGCCAGACGGTGATCCTGACCCGCACCGCCATGAAGGCCTCGGCCATGCCGGCGGGGGAGGACCTCGCAACCCTCGGGGCCTCGGGCGCGACGCTGGCGATCCACCTCTCGGTGCGCAACCTGCGTCGGGTGGTCGAGGCGCTCACCCCGCTTTACGGACCCGACTGCCCGGTCGCCGTCGTCTACCGGGCGAGCTGGCCCGACCAGAAGATCGTCCGCGGCCGGCTCGAGGACATCCGCGAGAAGGTCCGCGCGGCTAAGATCACCCGCACGGCGCTGATCCTGGTCGGCCGGGTGCTGGGGGAGCCGGAGTTCGCCGACAGCAAGCTCTATAGCCCGGAGCACGTTCACCTGCTGCGCCCCAAGCGGCGGGCCTGAAGGCGCGCCAAGCCCGGGGTCTCGGTCACGCCTTTGCGGTGGAGGCCGCGGTCAGGCGCGCCGGGCTTCGATCCAGTCGAGGGCCTGGTCCACGCGCTCGACCGTTTCGCCTTCGGGCAGCGGCGGCCGCGCGATCATGACCACCGGCAGGCCGAGTCCCCGGGCCGCCTCGATCTTTCCGTAGGTGGCCCGGCCGCCGCTGTTCTTGCTGACCAGGACCTCGATGGCGTGCGCCTTGAAGAGCGCCGTCTCGTGCTCGGCGGAAAACGGTCCGCGGCCGAGGATCAGCTCGTAGTCGGCGAGCGGCAGGGGCGCCCGCGGCCGGTCGATCAGGCGGACCAGGAACCGGTGGTCGCGTAGGCCGGAAAACGCCGGCAGCTCGCCCCGCCCGCTGCTGAGGAACACCCGCCTGCCCAGGCCCGGCAGGGCCGCGGCCGCGGCTTGCGTATTTTCGACCTCGATCCAACGGTCGCCGGCTCGCCGCTGCCAGCCCGGCCGGGCCAGGATCAGGTGGGGCAGGCCGGCCGTCTTGCAGGCCTCGGCCGCGTTCCGCGTCATCCCCACCGCGAAGGGATGAGTCGCGTCCACCACCAGGTCGATCGCCTCGTGCCGGAGGTAATCGGCGAGCCCGGCGACGCCGCCGAAGCCGCCGCGGCGCAGCCTGCCCGGAACGGCGGCGGGGTTCCGGGTCCGCCCGGCCAGCGAGGTGATGACCGCGATGTTCGGATCGCGCGCCAGGCGCCTGGCAAGCGTCGCGGCCTCCCCGGTGCCGCCGAGGATCAGCAGCTTGGTCGGCTCAGCCATCGGCGCGCCCGATCAATGTGCCGCGCCGGTCGAAGATCAAGACCTCGATCCGGGTCTTGCCGTCGAGGACCCCGAGCGCGGCCGCCCGGGCCCGTTCGGCGACGGCATCCGCCAGCGGGAGGCCGGCCTGGCGGGCGATCTCGAGCGCCTGGTTGGCGGTATTGGCGCGGCGAATAGCAGTCGCGGTGGCCGCCTCGCCGCCCAGCCCGACGACCAGATCGGCCAGCCAGTCCAGATTCACCTGGCTGCGGCCCGAATGCAGGTCCAGGTGCCCGGCGCCGAGCTTGGAGATCTTGCCGAAGCCGCCGCCGATGGTGAGTTTGGGCAAGGGGTGCCGGCGCAGGTATTTGAGCAGCCCGCCGGCGAAGTCGCCCATGTCGAGCATCGCGATGACGGGCAGGCCGTAGAGGGCCTGCACGGCGGCTTCCGAGGTCGAGCCGGTGCAGCCCGCCACGTGCTCGAGCTTGGCGGCCCGGGCGACGTCGATCCCCTGGTGGATCGAACTAATCCAGGCCGAGCAGGAATAGGGGATGACGACGCCGGTGGTGCCGAGGATCGAAAGTCCGCCGACGATGCCGAGGCGCGGGTTCCAGGTCCTGGCCGCCAGGTCCGCGCCGTCGGGCATCGAAATCTCGATCTCGACGTCGCCGGAATCGCCGAATCGTTCGGCGACCTCGGCCACCGCGGCGCGCATCATCTCGCGCGGGGCGGGGTTGATGGCCGGCTCGCCGACGGGCAAAGGCAGGCCCGGCAGGGTGACGGTGCCGACACCCTTGCCCGCCTTGAAGCTGACACCCGAGCCGGCGGCGCCCCTGCGGACGGTGGCGACGACGAGGGCGCCGTGGGTTACGTCCGGATCGTCGCCCGCGTCCTTGACGATGCCGGCGCTGGCGTAATCGGGGCCGCGCGCCTCGCAGGCCAGCGCAAAGGCCGGGCGCTGCCCCTTGGGCAGGGTGATCTCGACCGGATCGGGGAAATCCCCGGTCAAGAAGGCCGTATAGGCGGCGCTGGTCGCCGCCGTGGCGCAGGCGCCCGTGGTCCAGCCGCGGCGCAACACTCCTGCGGGCTTTTCGGCCATGTCGTGATTTTACAAGTGGATGGGTTTCCCTGGCTAGGCATGCGGCGGCCGCCTGGTTTACGATTTTGTCCATGGACGACTTGCCGACCGGCTTGCCCGACTTCGAACCCGGCTGGGTCTGGCTGGCCGGGGCGGGGCCGGGCGATGCCGGCCTGATCACGCTCCATGCCCTACACGGGCTCAGGCACGCCGACGTGGTGGTTTACGATGCGCTCGTCGGCGAGGATGTCCTCGGGCTCGCCCGGCCCGGGTCGTCGCTTCAGTTCGCCGGAAAGCGCGGTGGCAAGCCGTCGCCCAGGCAGGCCGACATCTCGCACCGCCTGGTCCAGCTGGCGCGCGAGAGCAAGCGCGTGCTGCGCCTCAAGGGCGGCGATCCCTTCGTCTTCGGCCGCGGCGCCGAGGAGGCGCTGGCCTTGGTCGCGGCCGGCGTGCCGTTCCGCATCATTCCCGGCATTTCCAGCGGGATCGGCGGGCTCGCCTACGCCGGCATCCCGGTGACCCACCGCGACGTCAACGC
>JBHIDD010000091.1:0-8840 GCA_046759925.1 Kiloniellaceae bacterium | reverse complement strand
GCGGCGACCCGGGGGGCTGGGGCGCCTTCCGCTTCGGTTTCGGCTGCCGCCGGGTCCGCTTCGGCGAGCCGGGTTGCGCCGCTGTCCGCCGGGCGAACCTCGGCCAGCGTCGTATCTTCAGCCGCTGGATCTTCGAGGTTCACCTCGGCCGAGAGGTAATCGCCGAAAACCACCAGGGGCCCGGCATCGACGGCTGGGCTGGGATCCAACTCTGCCGTCTGCACGCTCGTCGGCACGATGCGCTCGCTTGGCGGATCGGAGGGCGCACCAGCGCCGGTGCCGTCGTCGGCACGCAGCACCTCGGCGGGATCGTGGATGCCGGGGGCCGGTTCCGTGACGGGCAGGGGCGTCGCATGGACGTCGGTCCCGCCACCGAGCGGGTCCGTATCTTCGAAGATGCCGACCTCCGCGCGCCGGGAGATCGGATCGGCCCACGGCACCGCGTCGCGGATTTCATCTTGTGAACCTTGCTCGGCCGTTTCGCGCCGCCGGGCCGCGATGCGCGCGCCGTCGTCGTCCCTGCTCCCCGGCGCCCGGTCGGCCACGGGTTCGATCTCGGCGAGCGTTGCCTCCGCCTTGGCCGCGCTGGCCAGGCCATAGGCGAGCTGCAGGTTCTGCTGGCTGGTCTCAGCCGCCGCCGGGTGCGCGGCGAGTTCCTCGAGAACCGCGATGCCCTCGTGGTAACGGCCCCTGAGCACCAGGGACAGGCCCAGATTGTTGCGCAGCGACCGGTTGTCCGGCGCGACCGCCAGGCCGGCCTGGAAGACCTCCTCGGCGGTTTCGTGCGCGCCCATTAGGCCGTTTGCGATCCCGAGCGCGTTGTAGATCCGTGGATCGTCGCTCCGGTGGCGCAGGGCCGCCTGAAGCTGGTTCAACGCCAGATCGTACTGCGTGAGCGCGATATAGGTTTTGGCGAGTTCGTATCGGGCTTCCACATGATCCGGCGAGGTGGCGATGAGGGTCTGGTAGACCTTCGTCGCCAGATTCAGGTCGCCCAGCTCGGTCAGGATGCCGGCGAGTTGCATCAGGGGTTCCGGATTCGCCGGGTCGAGCCGGTGGGCGCGCTCGCACAGGCCGGCCGCCGTCACGAGGTCGCCGGCCGTGCGAAGCTTTCCGCAGTAACGCAGGAGCTGGCCGACACCACCGTCAAAGGCCCCGGCCGGATCGGCCCGCGTCGCGGGGTTTCCAGAGGACATGGCCGTGCAGCTCGCGGTCATGAGCATCGCGCCCAAGGCCGCGGCGATTCGGGAGGATCGCCTTCCGGGATTCGGGGGTTTCATGATTTTCTGCCCTTTGCACTCACGATTATTGATTCCTCTTATCCGACACCATTCGGTGCTCTTATCGGACCGGTTCAGGTCATCGCGTCAGGCCAAGTCCGCTCGGCGATCGCACCATGGGTTTTCGACCAGGGCATGATCTCGCGGGCCCTCACAAGGCGCGGTAGACGTGACACAGAACATGATCGATGCGGGTCTGATCCTCGCTGAGCGGTAGCGCGACGGCGCGATAGCGGACGCTCCGGTCCAGCGCGGGAAAAGCCTCGGTGTCCTCCATCGGCGTTTCGTCGCGCAAGGCCTCGCCCGCCAGGGAAACCAGCCATTGCAGCATCATCGGAGAAAGATCGACCGTCGATGCCGGCGCCGGCTCCGAATGAACGGTCCCGGGATCGCCGCGGCCTGAAAAGATCGTTTCGGCCTCCAGCACCCGGCTGCCGCTCCGGCAGCGCATGAGAATGCTGGTCGACCGGTCGGACGCGAAGCGGCGCGGATCGAGGTCGGATTTCGAGGGAAAGCGGCGGCCACCGCGCAGGCTAGACCAATAGGCGACAATGTCCTCGGGCGTGGGGCCTTCCGCCGAATGCCTCTTGCTTCCCTGAACCTCGGAGCCGAGGGGCTCGGTCATGCGGGCCTTCGAGGCGCCGGCTTCGGCCCGGCGATCCGGCTTGGCGCCGCGACCCGGCCACTGCGCCGCCGAGTCCCCGGGCCCACCGCTCTCGCGGGTAAGCGCCTCGGTTGCGCGCGCCTCCGCCGTGGCGGTCTCGGTTGCGCGCGCGTCCGCCGTGGCGGCCTCGGTTGCGCGCGCCTCCGCCGCTTCGCCGGCCGCGGGTGCGCGGACAGCGGAAGCCGAGCCGGCCGACCTTTGCGCCGCCGACGAGCGCCGCCGAATCCGCACCGACGTGAGAGAGCCTGCCGGTGCCGCGGAAGGCTCCGTCGCCGACTCGGAGTGACCCTTTGCCGGCGCGCCGTGCGGCGCATTACCGGGATTGGGGTGGTCCACCGATGACCTCCGTGTCCCGATCATTCGCGAGTCTGCCGCCATCGCTCACGAAAGCCCTCCAGTCTTGGATGGCCGTCTTCTGCGGTCAGGGTCTCGCAGATCCGGTCCATCGCGGCGGAGTCGTATCGACCGAAATAATCGTCCAAGGCCGCGACCAGCAGGCTCTGGAGGGTGCGGCCTTCGTGCCCCGCAAGGATCTTCAACCGCAGATGCCGATCCGGATCGAGCCGCAGGGACACCCGAATACGGTTCTCGCGGCCGGATTTCGTGGATGCGGTATTCCGTCCGGCAGCCGGTTTTTCGGGACGACGCGATGCGGCGTCCCAGCCGCGTGGGTTGGCCGGTGCCGGGAACACCGTCGCCGACGCGCCCGGCGGCGCTGGGCCGGTGCCCACGCGTGGTGCCACGCTGGCCGGCGTGGCCATGCCCTTGCGGGTCAACAGGGAACTGGTAAGAGGTGCGGGTTTCATGGGTCCTACGCCGTTTCGCGAATCTGGCCGGCAAGCGAAGCGAGTGCCCGGCCGGGGGCGTTGCGCGCGGGCAGCTCGGGCGAACGGCTAGACCGCTCGAGGCGATCGGCCAGGTAGTCCCAAAGCTGGGCGATTTCCTTCGAGGAACGCGGGTTACAGCTGACCTCCATCACGGTTCGGCCGTCGATCATGCTTGCCGCGAATTCGGTGCGCTGGTGGATCGTCACGGGGGCGACCGTGCCGTGCTGCGACAAGGCGATGGCAGCCTCCGCGGTGATGCGTGCCCGCGGTGTGGCGCCGTTGACGACGAAGACCAGGGACTTCCCCAAATTCTCCACGATATCCACCGTCGCGCCGGCCGCCCGAAGATCGTGGGGACTCGGTCGGGTCGGGATGACAACGAGGTGGCAAACCCGGACGACCTGCTCGATGGTCGCCGTAGTCGCCGGCGGGGTGTCGAAGATCAACAGCTCGATACCGAGGTCGCGCATCTTCTGCACGTCTTCCCCAAGGCGCGAAATGAAGGTTTGCGCGAAAGCCGGGGTTTCCGCCTGCCGGGCGTTCCACCAGTCGGACAGGCTTCCCTGCGGATCGGTGTCGATGATCGCGACCGGACCGGCCCCGGCCCGGCTCGCCTGCACGGCGATATGGCCGGCCAAGGTGGTCTTCCCCGATCCGCCTTTTTGGGAGGCAAACACCATTATCCGCATAGGTTTTTCGCTCCCGATGCCGTCACATCCGCGAGCCGCCCGCGCTGCCTTGGGTTCCCAGTGCGCCGGCGGCGCGATTTCGACGGGCGTCACGGGCCCTCGATTATGACCCGGCGCCAAGTTGGCGCACAGTTGTCCATGACACTGGAAAAGTTAGCCGGGAACAGTTAAAACTAAATTAACAAAAAGTAACAATAAAAGAATTTTGTCTTACATTATCGACGTGGGTATATAGTGGGAGCTGTCAAGTAATAACCTTAATAAATCCAATCACACAAAGACTTCTTCCCGGCTGCGGTATTATCGAGTCCGGCGCATGAGAGACGCGCGTGGACGGCCGATCCGGCACGGCCGTTCGAAAAGCGATCGATTACCGGAACAGATCCGGCAGCAGGCTCGATCCGCGAAGTCACAATTCGTGTGGCTTCGCTCCCGGGAAATGGGGACATTCTTATTTTTCTCCCGCGCGCGACCCGACGGCCGTAGCGTGATCCCGAAAGGGGGGCTTCGTTTGTCCCGCTTTTTCTTGCGCTTGTCACGGCACGCCTACGGGCCGGCCTGAAGCCGCGCAGAAATGCTCCGCCACGGGCCCCACCCTGCCGGCGCCAAGGCGCGACAGGGCGATTCCGCGCCGGTCTGCTGCAAGTTGTCCGCCGCGACACCCGGATAGCGCGGAGGCCCGCCGGGTCAGGGCAATCGCCTATGGAGATTTTTCGACATGAAGGAGTCGGGGCGCGCCGGGCAAAATATTTTGGGGCTCAGTTCGACGGTCATGGCGACGGGAAGTTGCTCTGATCAGGTTCGAATGCTCCGAATCCGATTTCCCTCCCGGCCCGTGCGGTGGCGGGTAGTAATTGACCGGCGAATCAAGTAAGTGTTCCGATCCGAACGTTCGATACCCGATGACCGGGATTGGATCGGAACCCGAAACCAAGCTGGTGTTCCGGGCCGATGCCGCGGGTACGAGGCGTTAATAGTCGGAACGCCGGTAACGGTGCGTTGGCGCTGCGCCGTCGCCGGGAACGGCGGAGCGGATCGGTGCCGACAGCGAGGTGGGAGATGAACCGCGAGGTGATCGTCAGCTGCGCCGTCACCGGGTCCGGCGACACCGTTGGCAGGCATCCGGCGATCCCGGTCACGCCCGAGCAGATCGCCGATGCGGTGATCGAAGCCGCCAAGGCCGGGGCGGCGGTTGCCCACATTCACGTGCGCGACCCCGAGACCGGCCAGCCGAGCCGCGATACCGCGCTGTATGCCGAGGTCGTCGCGCGGGTCCGCGACAGCGATACCGACGTCGTCATCAACCTGACCGCCGGCATGGGCGGCGACTTCTTCCCGGGCGAGGAGGACCCGGCGACGGGCGGCCCGGGCACCGACATGGTGGGCCCCGAGGAACGGCTGGTCCATGTCGAGGCGCTGTTGCCGGAGATCTGCAGCCTCGATTGCGGCACCCTGAATTACGCCGAGGGCACCTACGTCAGCACGCCGGGCTACCTGCGGGTCATGGCCCAGCGGATCAAGGACTGCGGCGTCAAGCCGGAGCTCGAATGCTTCGATCTCGGCCATGTCCGCTTCGCCAACCAGCTCATCGCCGACGGCCTGATCGAGGACCCGCCGCTGTTCCAAATCTGCCTCGGCATCCCCTGGGGCGCGCCGGCGGACACCGGGACCATGAAGGCGATGTGCGACCTGCTGCCGGACAACGCCGAGTGGGCAGGCTTCGGCATCGCGCGGATGGAGATGCCGATGGTCGCGCAGGCGGTCTTGCTCGGCGGCCACGTCCGGGTCGGGTTGGAGGACAATCTTTATCTCGAAAGGGGCGTCTTCGCGAGCAACGGCCAACTGGTCGAAAGGGCCGCGAAGATCATCGGGCTGCTCGGTGGCCGGGTGCTCACGCCCGCCGAGGCGCGCGAGAGGCTCGGCCTCAGAGCGCGGAACTGACGCAGCCCGAGGGCGTCCGCGCCGACACCGCCATGGCCAAGGGTCTCCCTCGTCGGCGCGCCGTGCCGCGGCCCAGGATGCGGGCGCAGGCCTTGGCCGGGCCGCGGCGCGGCGACCGGATGCCCGGCTCAATTTCCCAGGGATTCGGTGTTGCCGTCGACGCTCAGCGCCTGGCCGGAAATCTTCGCGCCGGCATCGGAACAGACGAACAGCACCATGTTCGCGATGTCCACGGCGCTGACGAAGCAGCGCAGCGATGTCTGCCGCAGATAGCCTTGGCGGACGGCCTGCGCGCTCAAACCGCGTGCGGCCGCCTCGGCGGCGATCACCCGCTCCATCCGCGGCCCTGCGACGCTGCCCGGGCAGACGGCGTTGACCCGGATCTTGTGGGGGCCGAGCTCGATCGCCAGGGACCTGGTAAGCCCGACCACCGCCCACTTGGCCGCCGCGTAGGGCGCGCGCAGGGGATAGCCCCTGAGGCCCGCGGTCGATGCGATATTGACGATCGAGCCGCCGCCGGCCTGCTTGAGCGCCGGCACGGCGCGGCGCAGGCAGTAGAACTGGCCGTCCAGGTTGACCGCCAGCGTCCGGCGCCAGGCCTCGGGCGTGCAGTCCTCGATTTCTCCGATGGGGCCGGCGATGCCGGCGTTGTTGACCAGGACGTCAAGACCGCCCAAGCCGGTCAGCGCCTCGTCGAACAGGCGCTCGACCTGCGCCGGATCGGAGACATCGGCAGGTGTCGCGCCGATCTCGGGCGCGGCCCGTCTCAAGGCGGCGAGCGATCCGGCGTCGCTGTCGCAGACATGGACGCGCGCGCCCGCAGCCTGGAAGGCTTCGGCGATGGCCTTGCCGATGCCGGCGCCGGCGGCGGTCACGACGACGCGCTTGTCTTTCAGGCTGTCGTGCATGGCGTGCTCCCTGCGGCTGCGGGGCAGAGTCCATGCTGTCTTAGCGCGGCCAACGCGCCAGGGCGACCACGGAATCGGGGGGGACCGAGACGCGATCTGCCGTTCCGGAGGAAAGGAATGCAACCATGAGCGGTGCGGAGGTTGTCACCCGGCGCCGCGGCGGACGAGAGGCGCGCAGGGAGCAGCGCGCCCAGCGGATACCGCCGGAGGAAATGGCCGTTCAGCCCGGCATGGAAGGCGGGCGCTACACGCCGCTCGCAGACCATGAGGTGCAGCGGATCCACCGGGCCGCCCTCGACGTTCTCGAACGGGTCGGCTTGAGCGATGCGATCCCGAGCTGCGCCGAGCTCGTGACCGAGGCCGGCGGCAGCCTGACCGACGAGGGCCGGCTGCTGTTTCCCCGCGGCCTGGTCGAGGACACGCTGGCCAAGGCCGCCCGGCGCTTCACCCTGCACGGTTTCGATCCCAAACACGACATGTTGCCCTGGGGCAAGAAGGTCTATTTCGGCACCGCCGGCGCCGCCGTTCACATGGTTGACGTCGAGACCGGCATCTACCGGGATTCCACCCTGGCGGACCTTTACGACGTCGCCCGGCTGGTCGATGCCCTGGACCACATCCACTTCTTCCAGCGGCCCATCGTGCTGCGCGACATGGCCGATCCGCGCGACCTGGACATCAATACCTGCTACGCCGGAGTCTCGGGCACGGCCAAGCACGTCGGGACCAGCTTCTTCCAACCGGAGCACGTGGCGGAGACCTTCCGGATGCTCCACATGATCGCCGGCGGCGAGGACAGCTGGCGCGCCCGGCCGTTCGTCAGCATGTCGAGCTGTTTCGTGGTCCCCCCGCTGAAATTCGCCGAGGATGCCTGCCGCTGCCTGGAGCTGGGGGTGCGCGGCGGCATGCCGGTCCTGCTGCTGGCCGCCGGCCAGGCCGGCGCGACCAGCCCGGCGGCGCTCGCCGGCGCCGTGGTCCAGGAGGTGGCCGAGGTCCTGGCCGGCCTGGTCTACGCCAACCTGATCGTTCCGGGCCATCCGTGCATCTTCGGCGCTTGGCCGTTCGTTTCGGATCTCAGGACCGGCGCCATGAGCGGGGGCAGCGGCGAACAGGCGGTCCTGATGGCGGCCTGCGCCCAGATGGCCCATTTCTACGACCTGCCGGGCGCGGTGCCCGCGGGCATGACCGATTCCAAGCTGCCGGATGCCCAGTCCGGCTACGAGAAGGGCTACACCGTCACGCTGGCCGCACAAGCCGGCGGCAACCTGATCTACGAAGCCGCCGGCATGCACGCGAGCCTGCTGGGCTGTTGCCTGGAGAGCTTCGTCCTCGACAACGACATGCTGGGCGGAATCATGCGCACCGTGCGCGGGATCGAGGTGACGGAGGACAGCCTGTCGGTCGAGATCATGCGCCAGGTCTGCCTCGACGGGCCCGGGCACTTCCTCGGCCACGCGCAGACCCTCGAGCTGATGCAGAAGGAATACATCTATCCGGACGTGGGCGACCGCAGCAGCCCGAAGGAATGGGCCGAGCAGGGCTCGACCAACGTGGTCCAGCGGGCCAAGCAGCGCACCGCCGAGCTCCTCTCGCGGCATTACCCGGACCACATCGACCCGGCCTTGGATGCCCGGATCCGCGAGAGCTTTCCGATCAGGTTGCCGCGGGAAAATATGTTGCCCGAAAAAAGCGAACCGACAAGCCCGGACTGACATGCGCCCGGCCGGGCGGTGTCCTGGACCCGAAGTTCGGCGCAGAATTGGACGGCGTGTCCCGCGAAACGAGCGCGTGCAACACCAATAGGTTGCTGGCTCCAGGGCTCTTGTCTTTATGGCCAAGCTGATGCAACGAACTCTGATTCGGGGTACTAGGGAGGACCGAGGATGAAGACACATGCCCGCGTGGTCGTGATCGGGGGCGGCATCGCCGGCTGCAGCACGCTCTACCATCTCACCAAAATGGGCTGGCGCGACGTGGTGCTGGTGGAGCGGGACGAGCTGACCTCCGGCTCCACCTGGCATGCCGCGGGCAACTGCCCGAATTTCAGCACCTCCTGGAACATCATCAAGCTCCAGCACTACTCCAATTCCCTTTACGCGCGCCTCGGCCAGGAGACCGGCTATCCGGTCAATTACCACGTGACCGGCAGCATCCGCCTGGCGCACGGCCGGGACCGCATGGACGAGTTCCACCACGTCTGCTCCATGGCCCGCGCCCAGGGGCTCGCCTTCGAGATGCTCTCGCCCGAGGAGTTGCAGGCGCGCCACGCCTTCCTCGAGCTGCACGACCTGCGGGGCGGCCTATGGGACCCGGGCGACGGCGATGTCGATCCCAGCCAGGTCACCCAGGCCTTCGCCGCGGGCGCGCGGGCGAACGGCGCCGAGATCTACCGGCACAACCCGGTCGAGGCGATCGCGCGCCGCAAGGGCGAGTGGCAGGTGCACAGCAAAAACGGGA
This sequence comes from Kiloniellaceae bacterium, assembly GCA_046759925.1. Classification (GTDB taxonomy): domain Bacteria; phylum Pseudomonadota; class Alphaproteobacteria; order Kiloniellales; family J153; genus JBHIDD01. The sequence goes on along the minus strand of JBHIDD010000091.1, from coordinate 74 downwards.
CGATCTCGGCCGAGATCGTGGTCAACGCGGCCGGCTACCGGGCCGGCGAGGTCGGCGCCATGGTCGGGCTCAAG
>JBHIDD010000090.1:0-8875 GCA_046759925.1 Kiloniellaceae bacterium | reverse complement strand
CTCGACCGGGCCGAGATCGCCAGGCTGGTCGCCGAGGACAAGGTGGTCTTCGTCGACGTCACCGCCGACTGGTGCCTCACCTGCCAGATCAACAAGACGCTGGTGCTCGACGGGGCGGCGGTGCGCGAAAGCCTGGCCGCCGAGAACGTGGTCACCATGCGCGCCGACTGGACCCTGCCCAGCGACGAAATCCTGCGTTATCTGGAAAGCTTCGGGCGCTACGGCATTCCGTTCAACGCGGTCTACGGCCCGGGCCTGCCCCAAGGCGTCGCCCTGCCGGAGCTCCTGACCGTCGATGCGGTCATCGAGGCGCTGGAGCGCGCCGCCGGCGGTTGACCGGCCGACCCGCGGCGCTATCTTGAAGGAGCGGTGATGGGCTGTCCCGTCCGCCGCTTTATTTGCCCAGTGGGAGGGGACGATGACGATTCGGGTTGGGGACCGGATTCCGAGCGTGAGCCTCATGCACATGACCGACGAGGGGCCTGCGGCCATCACCACCGACGAAATTTTCTCCGGCAGGAAGGTGGTGATGTTTGCCCTGCCCGGCGCCTTCACGCCGACCTGCTCGGCGAAACACCTGCCCGGATTCGTCCGGCACGCGGACGCCATCAGGGCCAAGGGCGTGGACGCGATCGCCTGCCTTTCGGTCAACGACGCCTTCGTGATGGACGCCTGGGCCAAGGATCAGGGCGTCGGCGACAAGGTGCTGATGCTGGCCGACGGCAACGGCGCGCTGACCAGGGCCCTCGGCCTCGAGCTGGATCGGACCGCGAGTGGTATGGGCATGCGTTCCGAACGCTATGCCATGGTCGTCGAGGACGGCGTGGTCAAGTCGCTCAACCGCGAAGAGCCGGGCGCCTTCGAGGTCTCCAGCGCGGAGACGGTGCTCGCCGCGCTGTAATCCGGGGCGGGCCGGTTCCGCCTGAACTGAAAATGCCCTAACGCAGTTTTTCGATCGCGTTCCGGGCGAGAGCGTCGGCCCGTTCGTTTTCCGGGTGCCCGGCGTGGCCCTTCACCCAGCGCCATTCCACCTGGTGGCAGGCCGCCGCCGCCTCGAGGCGGCGCCAGAGGTCGAGGTTCTTGACCGGCTTTTTACCGGCGGTCTTCCAGCCGCGCTGCCGCCAGGCGTGAATCCAGTCGGTGATGCCGTCCTTCAGGTAGCTGCTGTCGGTGTGCAGGCGCACGCGCGACGGCCGCTTGAGGGCCTCCAGCGCGGCAATTGCGGCGGTCATTTCCATGCGGTTGTTGGTGGTCCGGGCCTCGGCGCCGGAAAGCTCCTTTTCCACCCCTCGATAGCGCAGGATCGCGCCCCAGCCGCCGGGTCCCGGATTTCCGGAGCAGGCCCCGTCGGTGAAAATGTCGACCGGGGACTCCGGATCCGGGGCTTTCCGTCTGGCGCCGGTCATGGATCCCGCGCGCCGGTCAATCCAGCCCGTAGGCCCCGGGACCGCGCACGCCCTGGTGAAAGCGCAGCTTTTTCCAGTATTCGAGCGGATGCTTCGGCTCGACCAGGGCGCCCTCGGGACGATGCAGCCAGTCGTACAGCCGGGTCAGCAGGAACCGCATCGCGCTGCCGCGCGCGAGCACCGGCAGGGCCTCCAGCTCGGTGGCGGAAAAGGGCCGGATGTTCCGGTAGGACCGGAGCAGCAGCCGCGCCTTGGTGATGTTGAAGGCGCCGTCCTTCTCGAAGCACCAGGCATTCAGGCAGATCGCCAGGTCGTAGGCGAAGAAGTCGTTGCACGCGAAGTAGAAGTCGATGATCCCGGACAGCCGGTCGCCCAGGAAAAAGACGTTGTCCGGAAAGAGGTCGGCGTGGATGACGCCGGCCGGCAGCTCGTCGGGCCAGGCGGAGTCCAGGCGATCGAGCTCCTCATCCAGCGCCGCGGCCAGGTTCGCCGCCACCTCGTGCGCCCGCCCGGCGCAGGTCTCGAACAGCGGCCGCCAGCCCGGCATGGAGAGGTCGTTGTCCCGCCGCCGGCCGAAGGACGCGCCGGCCAGGTGCATGCGGGCGATCGCCTCGCCGAGAAGCCGGCAGTGTTCCGGCTGGATACGCCGCGGCCAAAGGCCGTCGAGGAAGCTGACGATGGCCGCCGGGCGGCCGCAAAGCTCGCGCAGGGCATCGCCGTCGCGACCGTGCACCGGGACCGGACAGTCGATGCCCTTGCCCGCCAGATGTTCCATGAGACCCAGGAAATACGGCAGGTCCTCGTCTCGCACCCGCTTTTCATAAAGGGTCAGGATAAAGCTGCCGTTGGTGGTGCGCAGCAGGTAGTTGGAGTTCTCCACCCCCTCGGCGATGCCCTTGAACGAGGTCACCTCGCCCAGATTGTACTCGGCCAGAAAGCCCGTGAGATCCTCGTCGGAAACTTCGGTGTAGACGGCCATACGGTCGCAGGGATTAGGCAGCCGGTGAGCGATCCGCGAGTCAAGTTCCGGCCGCCGCTTGGCCGAGGACCCGCGGCAGCTTGAACTGAACGTCCTCGGCGGTCACCGTGATCTCCTCGATGCTCACGTCGAAGCGCTCCTGGCAGGCGGCGATCACCTCCTCGACCAGCACCTCGGGCGCCGAGGCGCCGGCGGTGATCCCCAAGCGGGTGATCCCGTCGAGCTCGTCCCAGTCGATGCTGGCCGCGCGTTGCACCAGTATGGCGCGTTGGCAGCCCAGTTTCCGCGCCACCTCGACCAGCCGCTGGGAGTTGGAGGAGTTGGGTGCGCCGACCACCAGCAGGGCTTCGCACGCGGCCGCGATGGCCTTGACGGCCTGTTGCCGGTTGGTGGTGGCGTAGCAGATGTCCTCCTTCTTGGGCCCGTGGATGTTCGGAAAGCGGCGTTGCAGCACCTCGATCATCGCGGCGGTGTCGTCGACGGACAGCGTCGTCTGGGTGATGAAGGCGAGCCGGTCGGGATCCTCGACCCTGATGGTCTCGGCCTCCCCGACGCTTTCCACCAGGACGATGGCGCCTTCGGGGAGCTGGCCCATGGTGCCGATCACCTCCGGGTGCCCGGCGTGGCCGATCAGGATGATCTGACGGCCGACCCGGGCGTGCAGCTCGGCCTCGCGATGGACCTTGCTGACCAGCGGGCAGGTCGCATCCAGGTCGAACAAATTGCGCCTCTGCGCCTCGGCCGGGACGTACTTAGGCACGCCGTGCGCCGAGAAGATCACCGGCACCCCCTTCGGCACCTCGTCGAGCTCCTCGACGAAGACCGCGCCCTTGGCCTCCAGCTCCTCGACCACGTAACGGTTATGGACGATTTCGTGGCGCACGTAGACCGGCGCACCGAATTTCTCCAGCGCCCGTTCGACGATTTCTATGGCGCGCTCGACCCCGGCACAGAAGCCGCGCGGATTGGCGAGCAGGATGGTGAGCGGTGGCCTGTTCATGACGACGTGCCCGTGCCTGATCATGGGCCGACCCGACGAATCGGATCGCTACGATGCCCCGGGCAACCTCGCCCGACCTCCCGCGGCATCACCCTTTGGCGGCCCTTGTGCAGGTCCCGCGGCTTCCCTAAAGTCCCGCACGGGGCCACCGGCGGCGATGCCGTGCCGAGCGATCGGCCCGCTTGGCAAGGCATGAAACTAATACAGTGAGCGAGCGGAAGGAAGAGGTCATGGCAAGCCCGATTCCCGCACGGAAGGCGCCTTTCCCGTTGAAGGTCGAGTCCGGCGGTAACTCTCTGCGGTGCGGCCTGCGGGCGCAGCACGAAGCAGCCTCTGTGCGACGGCTCTTATTCCGGCACCGGCGTCACGCCCTCGTCCACGAAGCCGAAGTGACCGAGAGTGTCTTGTTCTGCGGCGGCAGGGCCAGCGGCGGGAAACCGCCGTGCGACCCTACACCCGGCAGGCTCTAGACGGACTGTGTCGATAACGGGGCTCATGTCTCCGGTTTGCAACCCCTCCGCCGCAACCCGCCTCCCGCTCCCCGGCCCGGTCGCGATCCTTCTGTTGCCGTTCCTGCTGGCGGCTTGTGCCGCCTTCGGCGAGGCGCCGCAGAGACCCTGTCCACAGGCCGTTGCGGTACCCGATGCGAACGAACTGGTGCGCTTCGGCGGGCCGGGCCGGGACTTGACCGACGTTCTCTTCGAGGCCCGGATCGAGGACATCGGGCTCGTCTGTGAATACGACGGCAACGTCGTTGAGGCCAGCTTGCGACTGCGCATTCTGGCCGTGCACGGCCCCGCCGATGCCGGGCGGCAGGCCAATTTTCGATATTTCGTGGCGATCGTCACACGCGACCAAAGAATCGTCGCGCGCGAGGAATTCGGTCTTAAGATTCCCTTTCCCGGCAACCGCACGCGGGTTGCCGCGGTGGAAGAGCTTGCCCCGCGGATTCCGCTCCGGCCGGGCCAGAGCGGCGCGGACTACCTGATTTACGTCGGACTCGACGTGACTGCGGACGAGCTCCGGTACAACCGCGAGAACCGCTGAGCCGTGGCGCAACGCCGCCGCGCGGCGCCTGGGACTCGCGGGGGTCGTGACGCACGGAGGCGGTGATGCTCAGAATCGTGACCCGGCCCCGGTTGACTTTCCCCACCGAGCAAGTAGCCTTCCCGGCGTGGCGCTGTCCGGGACCGGACGAACCCGGCAAAGCGCCGGCCGATGACGCCTTGCGGGAGAGACCGCGTTTCCACGCTCGCCGGAACCCGGCGCCGAAGGAGCAACCGCCCCGGAAACTCTCAGGCAAACGGACCGCAAGGACGAGGCACCTCTGGAGAGCGGGCACGTCGGTCGATGGCCGGACGTGACCCACCGAAGGGGTAAGCCGGCTCGGGCCGACAGGGGACGCGCCGGTGAATCTCTCAGGTTCGGAGACAGAGGGGGCCATGGCCGCCGCCACGGCGGCCGCGGTCCCTGGTACCTGTTGCAAGGACCTGATGCCTTGGCCGATCCGAAAGCCGACCTGAAACGCACGCCGTTGTTCGCCTTGCACGGCGAACTGGGCGGCAGGATGGTGGCTTTCGCCGGCTACGAGATGCCGGTGCAATATCCGGCCGGAATCATCAAGGAGCATGGCCACACCCGCAGCCAAGCGGGCCTGTTCGACGTATCCCATATGGGCCAGGTCCGGATTGTCGGCGACTCCGCGGCGGCCGCCTTGGAAGGTCTCGTGCCGGTCGATGTCGTCGGGCTCGGCGTCAACAAGCAGCGCTATGCGTTTTTCACCGACCGCGCCGGGGGAATCCTCGACGACATGATGATCACCAACGCCGGCGACCATCTCTTCGTGGTGGTCAACGCCGCCTGCAAGGAGCGGGATGTCGCCCACCTGCGCGCGCACCTGGATGGCGCCTGCACGGTCGAGGAATCGACCGACCGCGCGCTCCTGGCCCTGCAGGGGCCCAAGGCGGCCGCCGTCATGGCCCGTCTGGCACCGGCGGCGGCGGATCTGGCATTCATGACCGCGGCGGCCGTCGCGATCGACGGCGCCGAGTGTTTCGTCACCCGCTCCGGCTATACCGGGGAGGATGGCTTCGAGGTCTCGGTGCCGGCCGCCCAGGCGGAAGCCCTGGCGCGCAAACTCCTGGCGCAGGACGAGGTGGCGCCGGCCGGTCTCGGCGCGCGCGACTCCCTGCGCCTGGAAGCCGGGCTCTGCTTCTACGGCCGCGACATCGACACCACCACCACCCCGGTCGAGGCCGGCCTGGCGTGGGCCCTGTCAAAGGCGCGCCGCCGCGACGGGGCGCGCCCCGGCGGTTACCCGGGCGCGGATGTCATCCTCCGCCAGCTTGCCGAGGGCGCGGCGCGCAAACGCGTCGGTATCCGGCCCGACGGCCGGGCCCCGGTGCGCGCGGGGGCCGAGCTGATGGACAGGGACGGACGGCGGGTCGGCCGCGTCACCAGCGGCGGATTCGGCCCGACGGTCGGTGCCCCGGTTGCCATGGGCTATGTCGAAACCGCCTGCGCCAGGCCCGGAACAAGGTTGCAGGCGGTGGTGCGCGGCAAGCCGCACCCGGTCAAGGTGGTCGAACTGCCGTTCGTCGAGCAGCGCTATTATCGCGGCTAATCACAGGACGGGGACAGCCAAATGAGCGAACCCAAATTCACCGAGGCGCACGAATGGCTCCGGGTCGAGGGCGACACCGGCACCGTCGGGATCAGCGACCACGCCCAGCAACAGCTCGGCGATATCGTCTATGTCGAGCTGCCCGAGGTGGGCCGGCAGCTCGAGCAGGGCGAGGAGGCCGCCACCGTCGAATCCGTCAAGGCGGCGAGCGAAGTCTACGCCCCGGTTTCGGGCGCGGTGATCGAGGTCAACGAATCGCTCGCCGCGGATCCGGGCAAGGTGAACGACGATGCCATGGGCGCGGGCTGGTTCTTCAGGCTCAGGCTCAAAGACCCGGCGGAGCTGGACAAGCTGATGGACCAGGACGCCTACGAGAGCTACCTGGAAGGCTTGGACTGATCCGATCGCGTCACCCGCAGCGTTTGTCGCCGGGTCGGCCGCGCAACCCTGCCGGTAAGGGAGACTTGACCCATGTCGAAAGCACGTCGCTCGTTGGAAGAACTGGAAATGCCCGGCGACTTCGTCCGCCGCCATATCGGACCGGGAGACCGGCAGATCGCCGAGATGCTCGAGACCCTGGGGCTCGAGTCTCTCGATGCCCTGATCGAGAAAACCGTGCCGCCGGCCATCATGTCCGACGAACCGCTGAATCTAGCCCCGGCGAAGAGCGAGCGCGCCACGCTGTCCTACCTGCGGCAAATGTCCGAGCGGAACGACGTCTTCATCTCCATGATCGGCATGGGTTACTACGGCACGGTCCTGCCGGGGGTCATACAGCGCAACGTCTTGGAGAACCCCGGCTGGTACACGGCCTATACCCCCTATCAGGCGGAGATCAGCCAGGGGCGGCTGGAGGTCTTGCTCGACTTCCAGCAAATGGTCATGGATCTGACCGGCATGGACCTGGCCAACGCCTCTCTGCTCGACGAGGCAACCGCCGCGGCCGAAGCCATGGCCATGTCGAAACGGGTCTCCAAAAGCACGTCCCGGGCCTTTTTCGTTTCGACCGACTGTCATCCCCAGACCATAGCGGTGGTCAAGACGCGGGCCCGCTCCATGGGTTTCGAGGTGGTCCTCGGGGATCCCTTCGGCCGCTTCGAGGGCCGGGAGGTATTCGGCGTTCTGATTCAATATCCGGGTTCCAGCGGCGCGCTCCGCGATATCCGCGGCGCGATCGAACAGGCCCATGGCCGGGGCGCGCTGGTCACCGTGGCGGCCGATCTGCTTAGCCTGTGTTTGTTGACCCCGCCGGGCGAAATGGGCGCGGACATCGTGGTGGGCAGCGCCCAGCGCTTCGGCGTCCCGATGGGCTACGGCGGGCCGCATGCGGCGTTCTTCGCCACCCGCCAGGCCTACAAGCGCGCCACCCCCGGGCGGATCATCGGCGTCTCGGTCGATCCGCAGGGCCGGCCCGCCTTGCGCATGGCCCTGCAGACCCGGGAACAGCATATCCGCCGGGAGCGGGCCACCAGCAATATCTGCACGGCCCAGGTCCTGCTCGCGATCATCGCGGCGCTTTACGCGGTCTACCACGGGCCGGACGGCCTGCGGCTGATCGCCGGGCGGGTCCACCGCATGACCCAGATCCTGGCCGCGGGCCTGCGGCGGCTCGGCTTCGAGGTCGTCAACGAGGCCTTCTTCGACACCTTGACGGTGCGGGTGCCGGGGCAGGCGGCGCGGATCGCCGCACGGGCCCGGGAATCGCGGATCAACCTCCGGCTGGTGGACGGCGACCACCTGGGGATGTCGTTCGACGAGACCACCAAGCGGGAGAACCTGCGCACCCTCTGGCGGGTCTTCGCGACCAAGGCCGATACGCTTCTCGACATCGACGAGATCGATGCCACGGTGGCGGAGTGCATACCCGAACCCCTGCGCCGGAAGAGCGATTTCCTGACCCATCCGGTGTTCCGCCTCTACCACGCCGAGACCGAGATGCTCAGGTACTTACGCTGGCTGGCGGCCAAGGACGTGGCGCTCGACCGCTCGATGATTCCCTTGGGCTCCTGCACCTTGAAGCTGAACGCCACCACCGAGATGATGCCGGTCACCTGGCGCCAGTTCAGCGCCATGCACCCCTTCGCGCCGCTGGATCAGGCGCAGGGCTATCAGCAGCTCTTCGAAGAGCTGGAGGACATGCTCTGCGAGGTCACCGGCTTCGACGCGGTCTCCCTGCAGCCCAACGCCGGCTCCCAGGGGGAATATTCGGGGCTGCTGTCGATCCGCAAGTACCACGAAGGCCGGGGTGAGGGGCATCGCGATATCTGCCTGATCCCCGCCTCGGCCCACGGCACCAATCCGGCCAGTGCCGTCATGGCCGGCCTGAAGGTCGTGGTCGTGGCTTGCGACGAGGGCGGCAACGTCGATGTCGAGGATCTCAAGGCCAAGGCCGCCGAGCACGCCGAGAGCCTGGCCGCCCTGATGATCACCTACCCCTCGACCCACGGGGTCTTCGAGGAGGCGATCATCGAAATCTGCCGGACCATCCACGATCACGGCGGACAGGTCTACATGGACGGCGCGAACTTGAATGCGCTGCTGGGGATCTGCGAGCCGGGCCGGATCGGCGCCGACGTCTTCCACATGAACCTGCACAAGACCTTCTGCATCCCCCACGGCGGCGGCGGCCCCGGCATGGGGCCGATCGGAGTCCGCGCGCACCTGGCGCCCTTCCTGCCGGATCACCCGGTCGTGGACGGCGTCAATCCCGCCGCCGGCACGGCGGGGACCCTGGGCACCATCTCGGCCGCACCCTGGGGCTCGGCGTCGATCCTGCCGATCTCCTGGGCCTACATCACGATGATGGGTGCGGCGGGGCTCAAGCGCGCGACCCAGGTGGCCATCCTCGGCGCCAACTACATCGCCCG
>JBHIDD010000089.1:0-8886 GCA_046759925.1 Kiloniellaceae bacterium | reverse complement strand
AACAGATCCGTGTAGCCCATGCGGCGCGCCACCTCGACCGTTTGCCAGACATCGGGCTCAGCCTCACCGGGGGGCTCGACCATCTTGAACCAGTGCTGAGTACGCCGTTCCGAGTTGCCGAACATGCCGTCCTTCTCTCCCCTAGGGTGCGCCGGGTCCCGGCCGATGAGGCCTCCGGTTGCCCGTCAAAACGCCGCGGCCGCACCAGGCGAGTCGCCGCGCCGCCTGAGCGCCTCGAAGACGTGGAGCATGAAGCCCGTGGCGATGATCGGCGTCACCAGGTTGACGAGCGGCAGGGTCAGCAGGACAGTCACCACCACGCCCGCCAGCAGCACCCGGCCCCGATGGTGCCGGCGCAACCGCTTGGTTGCCGCCGGATCGAGTCGCCGCACGGCCACGAGCTCGAAATATTCCCGGCCCAGAAGATAGCCGTTGAGCGCATAGAAGACAAAGAGATTGAGCGGCGGCACGAAGAGCAGCAGGAGATAGACCGGCAAGGCCAGAAGATTCGCCGCAAGCGTCACCCCGGCAAAGGCCACCGCGCCCTTCACCTGCTCGGTGAGCGGCTGAGCGCGCGCCGGCGGCAGGTCCGGGTAGTGGCGCCGCTCGACCGCGGCGGCGATGTCCTCCAGAAGCAGCGACATCGCGAGCACCATGACGGCGGGAAACAGGAAGAAGCTCGTCACCAGGACCCCGACGACCCCGGCGGCGCCGAAGATCCAGGTGACAACGTCGATCCAGAATGCCCCCAAATCCTGTTCGCCAAGCCAGCCGGTGAGCCCGTCGCCGGCCGACGACAGGCCGAACCAGGATAGCCCCCAGAGCCCCGCGAAGGCGACGATCGCCGCCGCCAGGGAACGGCCCAAGACCCGACGGAAGGCGGGATCGGAGGCCTGGCCGATGGCCTTTAAGAGGGCGGCGAACATCGTCGGTCTGTTTAAACCGGCACGGGAGTCGGAACAAGGCGCCAAGGGTGAGACCGATTGCCAGATTCGCCGGGTGCGGGCTTGCCGAGGCCCTGGGCGCGGCTATACTCTGCGCCGCGGTCGCGCCCGTCTTAAAGCGCCCACCCGGCCGGGGGCGGGGGAACGGAGCGCAATGCCCGGACCCGCCAGGGGATCGTCGCCATGGCTGATCGCCCCATCGATGTCGTCGGCATCGGCAATGCCATCGTCGACGTCCTGGCGAGGACCGACGAGTCGTTTCTGGCCGAGCAGGGCCTGGCCAAGGGGACGATGACCCTGATCGACGGCAAGGACGCCGAAGAGCTCTATGCCCGCATGGGTCCGGGCGTGGAGGTTTCCGGCGGCTCGGCGGCCAACACCTTGGCCGGGCTCGCCGCGCTCGGCGGCCACGGGGCGTTCATCGGCAAGGTGCGCAACGACCAGCTCGGCGGGATCTTTCGGCACGACATCCGCGCGACCGGGGTCTTCTTCGACACCCCGGCAGCGACCGACGGGCCGCCGACGGCGCGCTGCCTCATCTTCATAACCCCGGATGCCCGGCGCACCATGGGCACCTTTTTGGGCGCCGCGGTGGAGCTTGGCCCCGGCGATCTGGACGCCGGGCTGATCCGGGACGCCAAGGTGACTTATCTCGAAGGCTATCTCTGGGACGCCCCCGCCGCCAAGGCGGCCTTCCTGGACGCCGCCCGGATGGCCCACGAGGCGGGCCGGAAGGTGGCGCTGAGTTTGTCCGATCCACTGTGCGTCGATCGGCACCGCGAATCGTTCCGCGAGCTGGTGCGCCACCACGTTGACGTCCTGTTCGCCAACGAGGCGGAGATCCGCTCCCTGTTCGAGGTCGGCACCTTCGATCGCGCCCTGCAGGAGGTGCGCGGCCGCTGCGAGGTCGCGGCGCTGACCCGCAGCGCGCGGGGCTCGGTCATCCTGGCCGGCGAGGCGGTGCACGTCGTCGATGCCGCGCCGGTCGACCACATCGTCGACACCACCGGGGCCGGCGATTTGTATGCCGCCGGCTTCCTCTACGGTTACACGCAAGGCAGGGGCCTGTACCACTGCGGCCGTATCGGCGCGATCGCCGCGGCGGAGGCGATCTCTCACTTCGGCGCGCGCCCGGAGACGCCGCTTGGCGCCCTTGTCGCCGAACGCCTAAACGGGGCATAAGGCGCCGAAGGGCCTGGGACTTGGGATCATGAACGAGCTCGACCAAGCTATGCGCGAGCCGCACGAGCGCGGGACGCGGGGCTGTCTCGACAATGCCGGCTGAGCAGACCCGATACCGGCGAGCAGCCGGAGCGCGCCGGGCTTGGCGCGAGGCCTTCGATGCCTATTTGCACCGCCGGGTCGTCGGGATGTTTTTCTTAGGGTTCTCGGCGGGCCTGCCGTTGCTTCTGGTTTTCTCGACCCTCTCGGCATGGCTGCGCGATGCCGAGGTGACACGCACCACGATCGGCTTTTTCTCCTGGGTGGGGATCACCTATTCCATCAAGGTTTTTTGGGCGCCCATCGTGGACCGCGTTGCGGTGCCCCTGCTCAATCGCTGGCTCGGGCGCCGGCGAAGCTGGATGCTCCTGGCGCAGATCGGTATCGCGCTGGGCATCCTCGGCATGGCGACGTCCGATCCGCAAGTGGATCTGTTCACGGTGGCGATTTTCGCTCTGGTCGTGGCCTTTTCCTCTGCCACCCAGGACATCGCGATCGACGCCTACCGGATCGAGGCTTTGGACCCCGAATACCAGGGGGCCATGTCGGCCATGTATGTGTCCGGCTACCGGGTGGCTATGCTGGTTGCCGGCGCCGGCGCACTGTTCATCGCGGACCTGGGCCCGTTCGGTGAAGACGTTTACGACTTTACCTACTGGACCTATTCCTATGGCGCCATGGCGGCGCTCATGTCGGTCGGCATGATCACGGTCTTGGTCATCGCCGAACCGGAGGCGCGGCGTCTACCCGAAACCCTGGCCGACGAGGAACGGGCCATGGCCCTGCTTGAAAAGCGGGCCAACCTGCCGCCTTGCCTGCACCCGATCTTGGCCTGGACTTATGGCGCGGTGATTTGCCCGTTCCGGGATTTTTTCGAGCGCAACGGATGGTTCCTTGCTTTGACGATCCTGGTGTTTGTCGGCGCCTTCAAACTTTCCGACATCACCCTGGGCGTGATGGCCAATCCGTTCTATCTCGATTTGGGGTTCACCAAATCGGAAATCGCGTCCATCGCCAAGGTCTACGGCTTCGTCATGACGCTCGGAGGAACCTTCCTGGGCGGCCTCCTGGCATTGCGCTACGGCATCATGCGGACACTGTTGTTAGGCGCGGTCCTGGCCGCCGTCACGAATCTGACCTTCGCCTATATGGCGGCGACCGGGAAGAGCACTGTTATGTTGGCCGTCGTGATCGGGCTCGACAACCTCGCTGGCGGGCTCGCGACGGCGGCTTTCATAGCCTACCTCTCCAGCCTGACAAACGTCGCCTACACGGCCACGCAATATGCCCTCTTTTCGTCCTTTATGACCTTGCCCGGCAAATTCCTTGCCGGGTTTTCCGGCGTCGTCGTCGATTCGGCCGGCTATGTCACGTTCTTCCTTTACACGACCGCGATGGGCATTCCGGCCATCATATTGGTGCTCTACCTGATGAGGCCTGGTTTGACGTCTGTTGCCGGTACAGGAATGGCCGTGGACGTGTCCGATCCCGGCGCCCGGCGCCCTTCGCCATAAGCGGTTCCGAAGAACACCACGTCGAGATCGATCAGGGCGCCATCGCCGGGCGCGAAGCGGAGGCCGTGGCGAACCCGGCCGACAAGCGCCAGGCGCCCGGCGGCGCTGCGATCCGGTCCGGCCGGGACTTGGAGGGCGCGCAAGCCCCGGCTAAGATCGTCCCGTTATGAGCGACGATCGCATCGAGATTTACCCGGGCGACATCACGCGCCTCGACGTCGATGCCATCGTGAACGCGGCCAACGAGCGGCTGGCCCCCGGCGGCGGCGTCTGCGGCGCGATCCACCGGGCCGCCGGGCCCGAGCTGGCCGAGGCCTGCGCGAAGATCGGCGGCTGTCCGACCGGCGGGGCGCGGATCACCGACGGCTACCGGCTCGGGGCCCGCCACGTCATCCACGCCGTCGGCCCCGTCTGGCAGGGCGGCACCGAGGGCGAGGATCGTCTGCTCGCCAGCGCTTACCTCAGCAGCCTGGCGCTGGCCCAGCGCCACAAGCTGCGCTCGGTCGCCTTTCCGGCCATCTCGACCGGGGTTTACGGCTATCCGCTGGAGCGGGCCACCAGGATCGCGGTCGAGACCGTGTGCGACTGGCTCGACAGGGAGGACGGCCTGGACAAGGTGGTCTTCGCGGTTTTCGGCCAGGCGGCCGAGCGGGCCTACCGGGACGCCTTGGCAAAGCGGCTTTAGAGCCGTGCCGGGCCGCGGTTGGGAAGATGGCGCCGGTCCCCGGCCGAATCCACATCGCCAGGCCGCCTTCCGGCGTCGCCGAGCCCGCCGGGCTGATCTTGCGCGCCGGGCAGTGCCGCCCGAAACGCGCCGGCGGTGCCGAGATTGGCGTTGCGCGGGCCGGCCCGGGCGCTTATTAAGGAGCCGCTTTTTAAGGAGCCGCTTTATCGATTCGTTGGTTCGGGGGGGACAACGGGCTTGGCCGGTGGTGGTGGGATCCGAAATTCCGCGTTGTTAGGCCCCCGCGGTCCAAGGAAGATCGTTCGGTTCGCGCCGGCGGCCCAGGATCTTGGGCGCGGCTTCACCGGCTTGGCGTTGGGCGGCGTCTTCCTCGCGGCGGTCTGGGGCTTCGCCGCCCTTCAGACGGGCGACAGCCCGAAGGGCGTCTTCATTGTCCTCGCCGGGATCGTCGGCGGTTACATGGCGCTCAATATCGGCGCCAACGATGTCGCCAACAACGTCGGCCCGGCCGTGGGCTGCCGCGCCTTGACCATGGTGGGCGCCTTGGTCATCGCCGCGGTGTTCGAGGCCTTGGGCGCGATCGTCGCGGGGGGCGATGTCGTGGCCACGATCTCCAAAGGCATCATCGACCCGAGCCTGATCGCCGAGACCGATATCTTCATCGCGGCCATGCTGGCGGCCTTGCTGGCATCGGCGCTGTGGATCAACCTCGCGACCTATATCGGCGCGCCGGTATCCACCACCCACGCCGTGGTCGGCGGCGTCATGGGGGCCGGGATCGCGGCGGCCGGAATCGGCGTCGTCGACGGTGGAACCATGGCGAAGATCGCCGCAAGCTGGGTGATTTCGCCGGTGCTCGGCGGGGTCGTCGCGGCGCTGTTTCTCGGCTTCGTCAAATTCGCGATCATCGATCGGGAGGACCAGATCGCGGCGGCCGGACGGTGGGTCCCGATTCTGGTCGCGCTCATGGCCGGGGTGTTTTCCGCCTATCTCATCATGAAGGGGCTAAAACGGGTCTGGACGCCGGATAAGTGGCTCGTCGCGCTGCTCGCCCTTGCCGTTTTCGCCGGCGCCTACGCCGTCCTCAAACCGCTGGTCGCGCGCCGCGCGCAAGGCATGGAAGACCCCGACAGATCCTTGCACGGCCTGTTCATAATTCCGCTCATTTGTTCGGCGGCACTCCTGTCCTTCGCCCACGGCTCGAATGACGTCGCCAATGCGGTGGGGCCGCTTTCCGCCATCGTCGGCGCCGCCCATTCCGGCGGCGTTACCGCCAAGGTGGGCATCCCGCCCTGGGTGATGATCATCGGCGCGGTGGGAATCTCCGCCGGTCTGATTCTTTACGGTCCCAAGCTGATCCGAACGGTGGGCGAGGAAATCACCCGGTTGAACCCGATCCGCGCCTATTGCGCGGTGCTGTCTGCGGCGATTACCGTGATTGCGGCCTCGGCCCTCGGTCTTCCCGTCAGTTCCACGCATATCGCGGTGGGCGCCGTCTTCGGGGTCGGTTTTTTCCGCGAGTATTTCGCCAACCGGAGGGCGCTTAGGACTGCGGGTTCTTCGCGCTGGAACCCCGAGGCGGCGACCGGCAAAAACCCGAAATCGGCAAGCGGCAATGGCCCCAGGAGGCCCCGGCGCAAGCTCGTCCGGCGCGCGCACCTGATCACCATCCTGGCGGCCTGGGTGGTGACGGTGCCGGTGACCGCGGTCATGGCCGGCGGACTTTTCCTGATGGTGCGGACGTTCCTCTCGGTCTGACTCCTTCGAAACCGGGGACAGTATACCATTTTTCTTCGCTTGGCGGATCCCCGGCCAAAGCCTTGCGCCACAACGAGGCCGGGCCCCTTTCGGCCGCTGCCTCGAGCCGGCGCGCCCGAGGGCGCGGCCGCGCGATAAATAGTATACTGTCCCCGGGTTCGGCGGTTCCGCTAATCCTTCGACGGCTTCGCCGGGGTCGGCGGCGGCGGCGACTGTGCGCTGCGCGGCATCGCGATCGACGGCACACCCTCGGCCGATCTAGTACGAGGGTTTTGCCACGCTGGCGTCGTGCGCGGCGATTGCGGCCGCGGTCACCAGATCGTTGACCGAGGCGCCGAGTTGGACGATCTGCGCCGGCTTGGACAGCCCGATCAGGATCGGTCCGATCACCGTGGCGCTGCCGCTGTTCTGCATCAGTTTCGAGGCGATGTTGGCGCTGTGCAGCGCCGGCATGACGAGCACATTGGCCGGCCCGCTCAATCGGCAGAACGGATAGATCCGGCGCATCAGGTCGTAATCCAGCGCCACGTTGGCCTGCATCTCGCCGTCGTATTCGAAATCGACGTCGCGCGAATCAAGCACCTCCACGGCCCGACGGATCCTGAGCGCCCGCTCCCGCATCGGGTTGCCGAAGTTGGAAAAGCTGAGCAGGGCCACGCGCGGCACCTGGCCGAGCGCACGCGCTTCGGCCGCGCTCTGGATCGCGATGTTGGCCAGCTCCTCGGGGCTCGGCAGCTCGTGCACCGAGGTATCGGCCACGAAGACCGAGCGCCCGCGCAGCACCATGATCGACATGCCGAAGACGCTCGACCCGGGCTTCGGTCCGATGGCGCGGGTTATGTCGTCGAAGGCCACGCCGAAGCTGCGCGTCAAGCCCGTCACCATGGCGTCCGCATGGCCTTCGGCCACCATGCAGGCGGCGAACACGTTGCGGTTCTGATTGACCATGCGCTGGCAGTCCCGGCGGATCCTGCCGCTGCGTTGCAGCCGGGCGTAGAGAAAGTCGATGTAGCGCTGGTTGTGCTCCGAGAGCCTGGCGTTGTGGATCTCTATGAAATTCCCCGCAACGCCCATCTGGTTCATGGTCTCGCGGACCCGGTCCTCGCGTCCGACCAGGACCGGTGTGCCGTAGCCGGCGTTGTGGAAGGCCAGGGCGGCGCGGATCGTCGTCGCCTCCTCGCCTTCGGCGAAGACCACCCGCTTCGGGCTCTGCCGTGCCTTCTCGAAGATGCGTTGCAGGCTGGCCGCGGTCGGGTCGAGCCGCGCGGAGAGCTCCTGCTCGTAGGCGGCCATGTCCTCGATCGGCCGCCGCGCGACCCCGGTGGCCATGGCCGCCTGGGCCACCGCCTTGGGGATGGCGACGATCAGGCGCGGATCGAAAGGCGCCGGGATGATGTAGTCGGGCCCGTAGCGCAGGCGCCGGCCGGCATAGGCCCGGTCCACCTCGTCCGGCACGTCCTCGCGGGCCAGCGTGGCGAGCGCCTGGGCCGCGGCGATCTTCATCTCCATGTTGATGGTCGATGCCCGCACGTCCAGCGCCCCGCGGAAGATGTAGGGGAAGCCCAGGATGTTGTTGACCTGATTCGGATAGTCGGAGCGGCCGGTGGCGATGATCGCGTCCGGCCGTACCGCGTCCACCTCTTCCGGCGTGATCTCCGGGTCGGGATTGGCCATGGCGAAGATGATCGGCTGGTCCGCCATGGACCGCACCATCGACGGGGTCACCGCGCCCTTGACCGACAGGCCGAGGAAGATGTCGGCCCCCACCATCGCATCCGCCAGCTTGCGCGCCTTGGTCTTCGCCGCGTGGGCGGATTTCCACTGGTTCATGCCCGCCTTGCGGCCCTGGTAGATGACGCCCCGGGAATCGCAGAGGATCACGTTGCCGGGCGGCACGCCCAGGGCCTTGACCAGCTCGGCGCAGGCGATCCCGGCCGCCCCGGCGCCGTTGACCACCATGCGCACCGAGGCCATGTCGCGTCCCGTCAGGTGACAGGCATTGATCAGGCCGGCGGCGGTGATGATCGCGGTGCCGTGCTGGTCGTCGTGGAAGATCGGAATATCCAAAAGCGCCTTGAGCCGTTGCTCGATGATGAAACACTCCGGGGCCTTGATGTCCTCCAGGTTGATGCCGCCGAAGGTGGCGCCCAGGAAGCGCACGCAGTTGACGAACTCGTCGACGTCGCGGGTGTCGACCTCCAGGTCGATGCCGTCGACATCGGCGAAGCGCTTGAACAGGACCGCCTTACCCTCCATCACCGGCTTGGCGCCGAGCGCGCCCAGGTCGCCCAGGCCGAGGACCGCGGTGCCGTTCGAGATGATGGCGACGAGGTTTCCCTTGGCCGTGTAGTCATAGGCCTTGCCCGGATCCTCGTGGATCTTGAGACAGGGGGCGGCGACCCCCGGCGAGTAGGCGAGCGTCAAGTCGCGCTGTGTGGTCAGCGGCTTGGTCGCACGGATTTCCAGCTTGCCCGGCCGGCCGCTGGCGTGCAGTTCCAAGGCCTCTTCCTCGGTCACGCGCGAGGTGTCGTCGTCCATGGCTCCTCCAGGCGCCGCGGCGGGCGCCGGCCGTGCCGGGGCGCCTTGGCATTATTTTTGGTCCTTGGCCGGGATGTTAGAGAGCGCCGGGCGGGGCGTCAAAGGAACCCTGGAAGGCCTGTCGTGGTGTCGCGACGGTTCCGCGCCCCGGCTTGCCTAAGCAGGTTTTCGAAACTCCGCCCACAGCGCATGTGGGCGGGCTTCGCAAAACCTGCTGGACTTTTAA
>JBHIDD010000088.1:0-8937 GCA_046759925.1 Kiloniellaceae bacterium | reverse complement strand
AGACGCACTTTCCGATGCGTTTCCGAGAGATCGCTGATAACGGAACTGGGGGCTTCGTCAATGAAGGCGAGTTGTCTTTCATTGAGAAGCTCACCGTCACCGACGCGGCCGCTATTGTTGTCGGAAGGGTCTTCTTGATCTAAGGGTTTTGAAGCGCTGCTGCTTTGAACGTCAGCTCTTGACGTTATAGCACCATAATAGACGCGCTTCCGCCCGACACGGATATAGTGACCTCGCTTATTCGCACCGATACGAACGCTCTTGAGCCCACCAGATACGTCGAGACCATCACCTGTTGCCTTTAGTTGGAAGGCGGCACCGAAGTGCGGTCGCCGGCGGCGCTTCATCCGCTTCTCCGACCCATCAAGCGTTGCCTATCAGCGACGCGAGTTTGCCACCTAATAATATAACGGTTACGGCTTTCCCTCGGCAACCACTCCAATCCATTTACGGGGGTTCGCGCTCAAAGCAAGAAAGCGAAATTACGGGAGCACCATACTCAGTTCGGCAACTGCGGGGACACCATCCTCGACCCCCGGTGTTGCCCGGCTTGGGCGCCGCGCGGGTCACCCGAGCGCCGCCGCGATCACGTCCGGCGCGTCGGTGATGATGCAGTCGACGCCCCAGGAAACCAGCCTGCGCGCCCGGGCGGGCTTGTTGACGGTGAAGGCGGCCAGGGGATAGCCCGCGGCCTTGACCTTCGCGACCGCCTTGGCCGAGAGCCAGTCGCCGCGCAGATGAATCGTGGCGCAACCCAGCGCCGCCGCCGCCGCGGCCCAGTCCCTCGGCAGCCGCCAGGCGTTCAGGCCGCGCGGCAGCTCCGCCGCGCATCGCTGGGCGACCGCGAGGCTGGCGCGGCTGAAGCTGGTGATCAGCGGCGCCGGGCGCCCGCCCGGCCAACAGCGCCGCACGACCTCCAGCGCGGCGGCCGCCGTCTCCTCGTCCCGGCCCGGGGTCGGTTTGATCTCCAGGTTCGGGCGCAGGCCCAGGTCGAGCGCGAGAAAAAGCGCGGCTTCCAGGCTGGGCACCGGCTCGCCGGCGAACTCGGGGGCGAACCAGGCCCCGGCCTCGAGCCGGTCGAGTTCGGCGCGGGTCGTCTCCGCCATCCAGGCGTTTTGCCCCGTGATCCGCTTGAGGTTGTCGTCGTGGAACAGCACCGGCACCCGGTCCCGGGTCAGCATGACATCGAACTCGACCCAGGTCGTGCCCAGCGCGGCCGCGGCCCGCAGACCGGCCAGGGTGTTTTCCGGCGCCGCCGCGGCCGCGCCGCGGTGGCCCATCACGCGCGGCAGGGCGATCATAGCCGAATCCCGAATGAGGAGCCAGAATCGCGACATGGGCGGCCGCATCGCCACGACCGCCCGTCTGAGAATCGAATCACAAAGGGTTCAGGCCGTCAACGCCCCGCGAGGCCTAGCTGGCCTGGACTTCCAGATCCTCGCCGGTTTCCTGGTTGACCCGTTTCATCGACAACTTGACCTTGCCGCGGTTATCCAGCCCGATGACCTTGACCTTGACCTCGTCGCCCTCCTTGACGACGTCGCCGACCGTTCGCACGCGTTTCGGCGCCAGCTCGCTGATGTGCACCAAGCCGTCCCGCGGCCCGAGGAAATTCACGAAGGCGCCGAAGTCCAGGATCTTGACCACCTTGCCGCTGTAAATCTCGCCGACCTCGGGCTCGGCGGTGATCGAGCGGATCCAGTTGATCGCCTTCTGGCTCTGCGCCTCGTCGACGGCGGCGACCTTGACCGTGCCGTCGTCCTCGACGTCGATCTTGGCGCCCGTGGTCTCGCAGATCTCGCGGATCACCTTGCCGCCGGTGCCGATCACTTCGCGGATCTTGTCCCTGGGGATGGTGATCACGGTGATCCGCGGGGCCTTGTCCGAAACGCTCTCGCGTGGCTCGGTCAAGGCCTTGGCCATCTGCTCAAGGATGTGCAGCCGGCCCTCGCGGGCTTGCTTGAGCGCGATCGCCATGATCTCCGAGGTGATCGAGGTGATCTTGATGTCCATTTGCAAGGAGGTGATGCCCATCTCGGTGCCGGCCACCTTGAAGTCCATGTCGCCCAGGTGATCCTCGTCGCCGAGGATGTCCGAGAGCACGGCGAATTCGTCGCCGTCCTTGATCAGGCCCATGGCGATCCCGGCGATCGGCCGGGCCAGGGGCACGCCGGCATCCATCATCGACAGCGACGAGCCGCAGACCGTGGCCATGGACGACGAGCCGTTCGATTCGGTGATCTCGGAGACCACCCGGATGGTGTAGGGAAACTCCTCCTTGTCAGGCAGCAGCGCATGCACCGCCCGCCAGGCGAGCTTGCCGTGGCCGATCTCGCGCCGCCCCGGCGAGCGCAGGAAGCTGGCTTCGCCCACCGAATAAGGCGGGAAGTTGTAGTGCAGCATGAAACGCTCGCGGTACTCGCCCTCGAGCGCGTCGACGATCTGCTCGTCCTGCCCGGTGCCCAGGGTCGTGGCGACCAAAGCCTGGGTCTCGCCACGGGTGAACAGCGCCGAGCCGTGGGCCAGCGGCAACAGGCCCACCTGGCAGTCGATCGGCCGGATGTCGGTCGTCGAGCGGCCGTCGATGCGCCTGCCGGTCTCGAGGATCTGGCCGCGGACGATCTCGCTTTCCAGGTCCTTCAAGACCCCCGGCGCGACTTCCATCTCGTCCTCGGCCAGGCCTTCCAGGGCTGCCTCCTTGACCGCGGCGACCTTGTCGTGCCGGGCGATCTTGTCCGGCTCCCGGTAGGCCTCGACCAAGCGCGCGCTGAAGCCGGCCGCGAGCTTCCGCCGCACGGAGTCCACCTCCGGCGGCGGCTCCGGGATTTCCCAAGGGTCCTTGGCGCAGCTTTCGGCCAGGTCGATGATCGCCTGAATAACCGGCCGGATGTTCTCGTGACCGAAGTTGACCGCGCCCAGCATGGCCTCCTCGGAGAGCTCCTTGGCCTCGGATTCGACCATCAGGACCCCGTCGAACGTGCCGGCGACGACCAGATCGAGCCCGGATTCGAGCAGTTCGTTCTGGCGCGGGTTGAGGATGTATTGACCGTCCTTGTAGCCGACCCGGCAGCCGCCGATCGGGCCCAGGAAGGGGATGCCCGATATGGTCAGCGCGGCCGAGGCGCCGATCAACGCCACGATGTCCGGATCGTTCTCCAGGTCGTGGCTCAGCACCGTGCAGATGATTTGGGTCTCGTTCCTGTAGCTCTCGGCGAAAAGCGGCCGAATCGGCCTGTCGATCAGCCGAGAGGTCAGCGTCTCCTTCTCCGACGGCCGGCCTTCCCGCTTGAAGAACCCGCCCGGAATCTTACCCGCCGCGAAGGTCTTTTCCTGGTAGTTGACCGTCAGCGGGAAGAAATCGATCCCCGGTCGCGGCGCCGTCTCACCGACCGCGGTGCAGAGCACAACGGTGTCGCCGTAGCTCGCGAGCACCGCGCCGTCGGCCTGCCGGGCCATGTGGCCCGTCTCCAGGACGAGCCTGCGCCCGCCCCACTCGATTTGCTTGGTGTGAATATCGAACATGGTCCGTTCGTCCTTCCAGCATATGGCCGGATTCCCACGACCGGACCCGCGCAAAGAGCGCCCCGCCGGGAGGATGACCTCCCGCCAGGCGCCGCGCCTTGCGTCGGCCCGGCCTCCGTCCAACACCGCACCGGCCAAGCCGCGGTGTCGTCGTACAAATCCGCTGATTTCTCCGACCCTGCGTCATGCGCACAGGCCGCCCCGGCCGGCTTGATCCGGACCCCGCGGAGCGGATGCGAACACGGAGCATCAAGCCCCCTAGCGGCGCAGGCCGAGGCGCTGAATCAGGCCCTCGTAACGGGACCTGTCCTTGCCCTTCACGTAATCCAACAGGCGCCGGCGTTGGCCTACCATGATCAGCAGGCCACGACGCGAATGGAAATCCTTCCTGTGGGTCTGCAGGTGCTCGGTCAGGTTCCTGATCCGCTCCGAAAGGATCGCCACCTGGACCTCGGGCGATCCGGTATCGCCCGCGTGGGTCGCGAACTCGGTCACGAGTTCGCTTTTGCGCTCGGCCGTAATCGACATCGCCTTTCGTTCCCCGAGGCTAAAGGTTCAATACGCGGACCGGGTGGATGTCGCCTGCCTCGTAGCGCGCCAAGGCCACCGCTCTGCCGCCCGCCGTGGCGCAGACCAGGGCGCCGTTGTCGAGCTCCATGATGCGTGCGCGGTTGGCGCGGGCCAACATGGACACCGCTTGCCCACACCGCAGGCGGTTCGCCTCGGTCTCCGTCAAGGCCAGCGCCGGGATGCCGTCCAGCGCGGCCTCGACGGGGAGCAACCCCGCCGAAGCGGCGGCACTATGCCCCAGCGCCTCCAAGGATTCCAGCGAAATCGCATGGTCCTCGGTGAAGCCGCCGACGGCGGTCCGGCGCAGCGCCACGAGGTGCGCGCAGGTGCCCAGCGCCCGGCCCAGATCGCGGGCCAGCGCGCGCATGTAGGCGCCCTTGCCGCAAACCACGTCGAAGACCGCATGATCGGCATCCTCGGCCGAGACGAGCTCCAGGCTGTGGATCTCGACCCGGCGCGGCGGCAAGCGAAAGTCCTCCCGCGCGCGCGCCTTCTCGTAGGCCCGTCGGCCGGCCACCTTGACCGCCGAATAGGTCGGGGGCACCTGCTCGATCCCGCCGACGAACCGAGGCAGAACGGCCCGGATTTCCGCCGCCGCCGGGCGATGATCGCGCTCCTCGATCACCGCGCCCTCGACATCGTCCGTGTCCGTGGCCTGGCCCCAACACAGGGTGAAGCGGTAGCCCTTGCGGCCGTCCATGACATAGGCAACCGTCTTGGTCGCCTCGCCGACCGCGACCGGCAGCAGCCCGGTGGCCAAGGGATCCAGCGTGCCGCCGTGGCCGGCCTTGCGGGCATCGAGCGCGCGGCGCACCCGGCTGACAACCTGGGTCGAGGTCAGCCCCGCGGGCTTGTCCACGACGACCCAGCCGTTGACCGGCCGGCCCTTTCGGTTAGCCACCATCGCCGCCGCCTTCCCGGGACTCCGCGCCGGTCCGGTGGACATCCTGCTGCACCTTCGGCCGATCGAGGATCTCGCCGATGCGATGGGCATAATCGAACGAGCTGTCGGCCCGGAAACCGAGCCTCGGGGTATGGCGCAGCTCGACCTCGTGGGCGAGCTGGCCGCGGATGAAGCCGGCGGCACGGTTCAGGGCCTCGACCGTGGCCTCCACTTCGGCCCCGCCGAGCGGCATGACGAAAGCGGTCGCGTTTTTCAGGTCCGGACTGACCCGGACCTCGGTGACCGTCAGGTTGGCGCCCAGCAGCGCCGGATCCCTGAAGCCGTCGCGGCCGAGGATGCGGACGAGCCCGTGGCGCAGTTCCTCGCCGACTCGCAACTGCCGCTGACTCGGGGCCTTGCCCCGGCTCCGGTGGATTTTGACGTTCCTTTGCAAGAACCCTCGTGTGGCCGGGCCGGTTAGTACTCGGGGGCTCAGGTCTGGAAAACGGGCCGCGCCCCTCGACAGGCGCCCCTTCGTCGAGCCCAGGCGGGGCCTCCTGCTGCGCCTATCGAAGCATGAGGGCACGACCGCGTGACTCCCGAATCTATCCAACCGAGTTCTAAAGTGCGCGCGCCACCTCCTCGATCTCGTAACACTCGATTCGATCGCCCACTTGGATGTCCTGGTAGGTGTCGAAGGCCATGCCGCATTCGTACCCGTCCCTGACCTCCTTGACCTCGTCCTTGAAGCGGCGGAGGGTCCTGAGCGCGCCGTCGTGGACGACCACGTCGTCGCGCAGCAGCCGCACCTTGGCGCCCCGCCTGACCAGGCCTTCGGTCACCATGCAGCCGGCCACCTTGCCGACCCGGCTGATGTTGAAGACCTCGCGGATTTCCGCGTAGCCGAGGAAGGTCTCGCGCTCCATCGGGGCCAGCAGGCCGGAGAGCGCCGTCTTCATGTCGTCGATGACGTCGTAAATGATCGAATAATACCGGATGTCGATGTTGTCGCGCCGGGCCATCTCGCGCGCCTGCGGGTTGGCGCGCACGTTGAAACCGATGATGATGGCCTCGGTGGCCCGGGCCAGCGTGACATCGGACTCGTTGATGCCGCCCACGCCGGCGTGCAGGACCCGCACCTCGACCTCCTCGGTGCTTAGCTTCTCCAGGCTATTGATGATGGCCCCGAGCGAGCCGTGCACGTCGGATTTGATCACCACCGACATCTGCGCGGCTTCGCCCTCCCGGATCCGGGTGAGCATCTGTTCCAGCGTGCCGCGCCCGGAGGCGGCGATTTCGCGATCACGCTTGTTGCGCCGGCGGAAGTCAGCGATATCGCGGGCGCGCGCATCGCTCTCCACCACCGTCAAGTCGTCGCCGGCCAGCGGTGTCCCGTTCAGGCCGAGGACCTCGACGGGCTCCGACGGGCCGGCCGCCTCGACCATCTCGTCGCGCTCGTTGGTCAAGCCGCGCACCCGGCCCCATTCGCTGCCCGCGACGAAGATATCGCCCACTTTCAGGGTGCCGCGCTGGACCAGCACCGTGGCCACCGAGCCGCGGCCACGCTCGAGTTTGGCCTCGATGACGACGCCTTCGGCGTTGCGCTCGGGATTAGCCTTGAGCTCCAGCAGCTCGGCCTGGAGCAGGATCGCCTCGACCAGTTTGTCCAGGTTCGTCCTTTCCTTGGCCGAAACCTCGACCGCCAACACATCGCCGCCCATCTCCTCGACCACCAGCTCCTGCTGCAGGAGTTCGTTCCTGACGCGCGTCGGGTCGGCCTCCGGCTTGTCGATCTTGTTGATCGCCACGATAATCGGCACCTCGGCCGCCTTGGCATGATTGATCGCCTCTATGGTCTGTTCCTTGATGCCGTCGTCGGCGGCCACCACCAGGACCACGATGTCGGTGACATTCGCCCCGCGCGATCGCATCTCGGTGAAGGCGGCGTGGCCCGGCGTATCGATGAAGGTGATCTTGTGGCCGGAACCGACCTCCACCTGATAGGCGCCGATGTGCTGCGTGATCCCGCCGGCCTCGTGGGCCGCGACATCGGTTGCGCGCAAGGCATCGAGCAGCGAGGTCTTGCCGTGATCGACGTGCCCCATGACGGTGACCACCGGGGCCCGCAACCGAAGCGTGCTCTCGTCATCCGGCGCACCCCTCATGCCGACCTCTACGTCGGCTGCGGCGACGCGCTTGACCCGGTGGCCGAACTCGCCGACGACCAGTTCGGCGGTATCGCCGTCGATGGCTTGGTTGATCGTCGCCATCACGCCCAGTTTCATCAGCGCCTTGACCACCTCGGCGCCGCGTTCGGCCATGCGGTTGGCCAGTTCCTGCACCGTGATCGTCTCGGGGATGACCACGTCGCGGATCACCCGTTCCGGCGGCTGGTGGACCTGCTTCTCCGCAGTGCTGCGCAGCTTCTCGCGTTGACGGCGCACCGAGGCCAAGGAGCGCTGCCTGCCTTCGCCGCCTTCCAGCGCCTGGCTGATGGTCAGCTTGCCCTGACCCCGCCGGCGCTCGCCCTCGCGTCTGACCTGGGCCGGCTTGGGCGCCGCCGAGGCCCGGCGTCTGCCCCGGCCGGCGAAGTCGTCGTCGACGTCGCCCGCGCGCAAGCGTCCGGGAAGGGCCTTGGCCGGTTCCGATTTTTCCGGCCGCGGCTCCGGTGCCGTAGCGGCAACCGCCTCGGCCACCGGTTTGCCCGCCTCTTTCGCCTTCTTGTGGGCTTCTTTCTCGGCTTGGCGCCGCGCCTCCTCCTCGGCCAGTTTCCGGGCCGCTTCCTCCTCGATCCGGCGGCGCGCGTCTTCCGCCTCGCGCTCGGCTTCGGCGACGCGGCGTTCTTCCTCTTCCAGCTTGGAGAGCTCGAGCGCTTGGACGCGGGTGGCGCGCTCCCCGGCGGTCAGCGGCCGTGCGTCCTTGGTGTCCGCCGCAGCCCGCTCCTCCGGCGATCCGGTCAGGGCCCGTTCGGCCGCCTGGCGGGCCTCGGTAACCTCGGTCATGTGGCCGCCTGCGCCCGGGGCGAAGGTGCGCGAGCGCTTGACCTCGACGGTGACCGCCTTGGACCGGCCGTGACTGAAGCTCTGCCGAACCTGACCGGTCTCAACCGTCTTCTTCAGCTGGAGCTTGCCGGGCCGGTTCAACTTCAGCGGCTTTTTCCGCTCATCTTCTTCACGCATCGTCATCGCAGTCCAGAACTTCCCCTTCCGACGCTCGATAGCGGTCCAAGCGATTCGGCTGGCCACGCAGGGCCATGAGCCGGGCGGTCTCGAGTGCGAGGCGATCGGCCACCCCGCCTGGCGCGACGGCCACGTGAACCCAGGCACCGTGCCCCAGCACCTGGCCCAATTCCTCGGCGGTGAACGACTCGACGACCGGCATCTCCGGGTCAGTCGCCCGAGCCAGCTTCACTAGCCCGCGCCGCCCGTCCTCGCACCCATCGGCGGCCTGAATCAGCAGTGCCGCGTTGCCGGCGGCAAGCCATGACTTGACCCTGTCGTGGCCGGCGGCGACCTGCCCGGCGCGCTTGGCAAGGCCGAGCAAATCGAGGCAGCGCCGCACCAGCAACCGCTCCACTTGTCCGGCCAGATCGTCGGGCACTTTGAGCGGCGCCTTCGCCGCCTTGGCAAAGAGGTTGCGCGCGCACGCCCTGTCTATCATATCCCGGCGCGCCGACAACCACAAACCCCGGCCCGGCAGGCGGCCGGCGAGGTCGGCCACGACGGTGCCGTCCGGGGCGGCGACAAAACGGATCAGCGCCCGTTTCGGCCGCACCTGCCCCGTGGCGATACACCGCCGCCAGACCCCGGACCGGCGGGCGATTCGCCGGGTCACCCGGCGTCCCGGCGCGCTAGAATTGGGCACCGCCATAACGCCGCCTCATGCCTCCTTGGCCGCCGCGGCGTCGCCCCCGGTTTCCGCCGCAGCCTCGGCACCCCCGGTTTCCGCCGCAGCCTCGGCAC
>JBHIDD010000087.1:0-9020 GCA_046759925.1 Kiloniellaceae bacterium | reverse complement strand
ACCTTCGAATACATCATGCTGAAGGGCGTCAATGACAGCCCGGCCGACGCCCGGGCGCTTACCCGCCTGATCCGCGGCATGCCGGCCAAGGTCAATCTCATCCCCTTCAACCCCTGGCCGGGCGCCCCGTTCGCATGTTCGGAGCCCGCGGCGATTGCGGCCTTCGCCGGAATCGTCAACGACGCGGGCCTCGCCGCGCCGGTACGCGCACCCCGCGGCCAGGACATCATGGCCGCCTGCGGCCAGCTGAAAAGCGCGAGCCAGCGCTTGGCCAAGACCGCGCGCGCGGAACCCGCCGCCGTTTAAGACTCCGGGGACAGGATACTATTTTTCCGGCGTGTCCGGGCGTTTTCGCGGGCGCCCCGGGCGCCCGGGCACAAGGCGCCGGCCGAGCTTGGTTTCCAGCCGCGCAAGGAAGGCCGGCCCGCCAAGCGGCCGGCCGGTGCGCGTGTTGCGGCGCAGCGCTTCGAGCGCCTCGTCCGCCAACCCCGCCGCGAGAAAGCCGTGCCAGTCGGCAAAGCGCGCCAGCAGCGGCGCCACCCGCACCAAGCGGTCGTCCTGGCCCGCCAGATGCGCCCGCGCGCTCGACCAGGGCCAGTCCTGGGCCCGCTTCACCAGGCCCGCGCGCAGCGGATTGAGCTCCACATAGC
The DNA here is from genome assembly GCA_046759925.1 of Kiloniellaceae bacterium. Classification (GTDB taxonomy): domain Bacteria; phylum Pseudomonadota; class Alphaproteobacteria; order Kiloniellales; family J153; genus JBHIDD01. The sequence continues at coordinate 8,370 of JBHIDD010000087.1, read as the reverse complement.
GCGCGCAGGCCGCCAGATAGGGCTCGTCCATGACGACGGAATGAAAGCGCGCCTCCCAGAGGTGGCCACGCCAGCCTTGGCGGGCGTTGATGCGCCGCGTGTAGCGCCGGTGCGCCTCGCCGAGCGCCGCGCGCAGCCCGTCCGCGTGCCCGGGCACAAGGATCAGATGGACGTGGTTCGGCATGAGGCAATAGGCCCACACCTCGGTTCCCGCCCGGGCGCACTGCGCCGCCAGGAGCTCGAGGTAGGCCTGATAATCCGCGTCCGAGAAAAAGGTCTTAAGGCGCCGGTTGCCCCGCTGCGTCACATGGTGCGGCAGCCCCGGCACCACGACCCGCCCAAGCCTCGCCATGGCGAGAAGGCTAAGGCCGCGCCGCCGCCGAGACAAGAAAAACCGTATACTGTCCCCGGTATTACGGAAGCGGGCATGTTACCGAAGCCGCGTCCCGCGTCGGAAGGAATTCTTGCGCGCCGCGGCCCTTGTGCGGGCACGCGGACTTGGCTTAGGGTGCGACTCGCGACGGTTCCCATGACGGGATCAATAGGGAACGGGGTGCGGCCGCTTCGTGCGGCCAAGGCCCCGGCTGCCCCCGCAACTGTGGGCGGAGAGCGCGCGGCACGAGCAGGCCACTGGGCAACCGGGAAGGTGTGCGCGCGCGCGGTGATCCGCGAGCCAGGAGACCTGCCGTCGCGGCTTTGCCAGCGCGAACCCGCCGGACGGGGTGAACCGGCGGAAAAAGGCCGCGGCCGCGCCGCTTCCGGGCCGGCCGTCCCCGGTTCGCGGTGGCATGGGTATTGGAAATCCGTAAGGGAGGAGAACCCATGTCGCAGCACAATTTCCGTCATTGGCCACTCACGCTTTCGACCGCGGCGCTTGCCGGCGGCCTGCTCTGGGCCGAGGCGGCAAGCGCCCTGGAAGACCTCGACCGCTATCTTTTCGTGCCCAACCGCGCCTCGGGCGACGTCGCGGTGATCGACACCACGACCGACCGGCTCGTCGCGCGCGTGGCCGTCGGCAAGGTGCCGCACCAGGTGGTCGTCTCGTCGACCTTGGGCAAGATGATCGTCAGCAACACCGCCGACGACACCGTCTCGATCGTCGATCTGAGGACGCTCGAGACCGTCGCCACGGTCCCGCTCGATACCGAGCCCGAGCACATGGAACTCGCGCCCGGCGGCGCGCTGGTCGCGGTGGGCAACATCGGCGCGGGCACGGTCTCGCTGGTCTCGCTCGAGGAACACCGCGAGGTGGCGCGAATCACAGGCCTGATCGAGCCGCACAACCTGACCTTCGGCCCGGACGGCGCGCTGCTTTATGTGGCCAACCTGGGCGCCGATCACGTGAGCGTCATCGATGTCGCGCGCGCCGCCGTGGTGGGCGAGATTCCGGTGGCCGAACCGACCCCGCTGGCGGCCGGGTCTGCGGATCGTGGCGCGGAGTACCAGGGCATCATCAACGTGACCGCCACGCTCGACAAGCGCCTCGGCTTCGCCGCGCACGGCGAGGGCAACACACTCGCGGTGATCGACCTGGAGACCCAAAGGAAGGTCGAGAGCCTGGCCTTGGGCGAGCTGCCGTGGCGCGCCTACGCGAGCCCGGATGGCCGCATCATGGTGGTGCCGAACAACGGGGATGAGACGGTTTCCGTCGTCTCGACCGAGACGCTCGAGGTGGTCGCCACCCTGCCGGGCGCGAAGGACATGACCGGGGTGAATTTCGACGCCGCGGGCTTGACCGCCTTCGTCATCAGCCGCGGCGAGGACAAGGCGATCGTTCTTGACCTGGCGGGACTGACGGCGCTTGGCGAGATCGCGCTGCCGGGCGTGCCGGAGACCGGCGTCACCACGCCGGACGGCGCCAAGCTCTACGTGGCCTTGAGCGGGGCCGGCAAGGTCGCGGTCGTCGACCCGCGCCGGGCCACGCTCATCAAGACGATCGACGATGTCGGTGCGGAGCCCTGGGGCGCGACGATGGTCGGCGCCCGCAACTACTGCCATTAGCTTGGCGCTGCTGGCGGCTTCCGGGCCGGTCGTCCCGGCGGCCGCCGAGGCGGGCGATCCGGTCGGCCGGCTGCGCGCCGCGGTGGCCGCCGTCCGGCCGGCGGACGCCGGCCTCTCGGCGGCGGCGCTCGGGCGCGCCTGCGGCAGGGAGCCGCTCTGCGCGGCGCGCCGGCTCGCCACGGCGATCGGCGACGGGGCGCGGCTGCAACGGGTCGGCCACCCCGACACGGACACCATCCGCTGGGTCAGGACCCGGCCTTCCCTGCGCGCCGCCCGGCGGCTCGCGGACGGCCGGGTGTTGGTCGTGCTCGACCGGTTCGGCCGCACGGTCGAGCAGGAACTGGATCGGGCGCTCGACCGCCTGATGCCGGCGCGCGGCGCGCCTGGCCTCCTGCTCGATCTGCGCGGCAATTCCGGCGGCGACTTCGGCCGCATGCTGCGCACCGCCGGCGCGTTGACCGGGCCGCGGCCCGGCGCGCTTTTCCTGCGTGGCGGCGACGCGCGGAGGCCGGTCGATCTGCCGGCCGGCGCATGGCATACGGGCGTCGGCCATATGACCGTCCTCGTCGGCCCGCGGACCGCGAGCAGCGGCGAGGTCCTGGCCGCGCTGCTGCGCCGTTACGCCGGGGCCGAGGTGCTGGGCGCGCGGACCGCCGGCAAGGATTACCTCACCCGCATCGTGCCTGTGAACCACGATTGGCGGCTGCTGATCCGCGCCGAGCGCATCGAGATCCCCGGCGAGCGGCTTGCCGGCGGGCTTAAGCCCGACCGCGCTTTGCCGTCGGCGCTGGACAAGCTGATCGGGCCATGAGCGCGCCCCGCCCGCCCGCGGGCCTTGTGCCGGTCACCCTGGTTTTGGGCGGCGCCCGCTCGGGCAAGAGCCGCCACGCCGAGGCGCTCGTCGAGCGCCAGCCGGGGCCTTGCGTCTACATCGCGACCGCGGAAGCCCTGGACGACGAGATGGCCGCGCGCATCGCCAGGCACCGCGCCCGCCGCGGTGCGCGCTGGATCACGGTCGAGGCGCCGCTCGATTTGGCCGGCGCGCTCGCCACCGCGGCGGGGGCCGACCGGGCGGTCCTGGTCGATTGCCTGACGCTGTGGCTGAGCAACCTGATCATGGCCGGGCGCGACGTGGCGGCCGAGACCGGCCGTCTGATCGCCGTGCTTCCCGGGCTTGCCGGGCCGGTGGTCTTGGTCGCCAACGAGGTCGGCCTCGGCGTCGTCCCGGACAATGCGCTCGCCCGCGGATTCATCGACCACGCCGGCCGGCTCAACCAGGCGGTCGCCGCCGAGGCCCAGTCGGTCGTGTTCATGACCGCCGGGCTGCCGCGCCAGGTCAAGGGCCCGGACCGCGCCGATTCGCCAATTCGGAAGGTGCAGTCGCGATGACCCGAATCGGCAAGCTTCCGGCCACCGTGATCACCGGTTTCCTGGGCGCCGGCAAGACCAGCATGATCCGCCATCTGCTGGAGACCGCAGGCGGCAGGCGCCTGGCGCTCGTCATCAACGAGTTCGGCGACCTCGGCGTGGACGGCGAAATCCTCAAGTCCTGCGGCATCGAGGGCTGCGCCGAGGACAATATCCTGGAACTCGCCAACGGCTGCATCTGCTGCACCGTCGCCGACGACTTCCTGCCGACCATCGAGACCCTGCTCGCGCGGGCCGAGCCGCCGGACCACGTCGTCATCGAGACCTCGGGCCTCGCGCTGCCCAAGCCGCTGGTCAAGGCCTTCAACTGGCCCGAGATTCGGACCCGCGTGACGGTCGACGGCGTAATCACGGTGATCGACGGCAGGGCCGTGGCCGAGGGCCGCTTCGCCGCCGACCCGCAAGCCCTCGAGGCCCAGCGCCGGGCCGACGCCGCGCTCGACCACGACAGCCCGATCGAGGAGCTGTTCGAGGACCAGCTGGCCTGCGCCGACATGGTGGTGCTCAACAAGACCGACCTCATGGACCCGGACTCCCTCGGGCGCGTCGCCGAAGACCTCGAGGCCAGGCTACGCCCGGAGGTCAAGCTGCTCAGGGCCGTGCATGGCGCGATCGCCGCCCCGGTACTGCTCGGCCTCGGCAAGGCGGCGGAATCGGACCTGGAGGCCCGGCCGTCGCACCACGACGGCGCGGACCACCACGATCACGACGAGTTCATGAGTTTTCTGGTCGCCTTCGGCGAGGTGAGCGCGCCCCGGGCGCTGATCGCGCGCTTGCAGCCGGTCATCGCCGCCCACGGAATCCTCAGGGTCAAGGGCTTCGCCGCGGTCAAGGGCAAGGACATGCGCCTCGTCGTGCAGGGCGTGGGCCGCCGCCTCCAGCACTACTACGACCGCGACTGGGCGGCGGACGAGCCGCGCCAATCCCGCCTCATGGTGATCGGCGAGGCCGGGCTGGACGCGGCGGCAATCGCCGCGGCAATAGGGATCGAGGCGCGATGATTGAAGGCGGCGGACCGGGAGGAACAGGCTAGCGATGCATCTCCTGCAGGCACGGCCGGGCGGCATCGCGGACGGCTCCGAGGCGGTCGATCTCGGCCAGAGCCCGGGCGACATCATCGTGCTCTCGGCCGCGGATACGGAACTGGCCAACCTGGCCGCGGCGCGCGGGGACTTCGCCGTGGATTTCCCGCGCGTCCGCCTGGCCAATCTCATGAACTTGGCGCACAACATGTCGGTCGACCTCTATGCCGAGTCCGTGATCGGCCGGGCGAAGCTGGTGGTGGTGCGCCTGCTCGGCGGGACGAGCTACTGGCCCTACGGCGTCGAGCAGCTCTCGGCCGTCTGCCGCGAGCAGGGCATCCCGTTCGCGCTACTGCCCGGCGACGACCAGCCGGATGCCGCGCTTGTCGCGCTCTCGACCCTGCCGCGCGAGGCCTGCCACCGGCTCTGGCAATACTGCGTGCACGGCGGCCCGGAGAACGCCCGCAACCTGCTCGCCTATGCCGCCTCGCTGATCGGCTTTGCCGCCGATTGGGCCGAGCCCAAGGCGCTGCTGCGCGCCGGGATCTATTGGCCGGGCCTGGACAATCCGGGGCTCGAAGGCTTACGCGCCCGCTGGGCCGGGGGCGCTCCGGTGGCCGCGGTGGTCTTCTACCGGGCGCTCCTCCAGGCCGGCAATCTGGCCGCCGTCGATGCCCTGATCGACGCGCTTGGGCGCGCGGGCGTCAACCCCCTGCCGCTGTTCGCCGCCAGCCTGAAGGAGCCGGTCTCCGCCGAGACGCTCAGCCGGATCCTCGCCGAGGCGGCGCCCGAGATCATCCTCAACGCCACCGGCTTTGCTGTCTCCAGCCCCGGCGCGGCGCGGCGGGACTCGCCTTTCGATGCGGCGGACTGCCCGGTCCTCCAGGTGGTCTTCTCCGGCGGCACGCAAGCGGCCTGGGCCGAGGGGACGCAGGGGCTTTCCGCGCGCGATATCGCCATGAACGTGGCCCTGCCCGAGGTCGACGGCCGGGTCCTTTCCCGCGCGGTCTCCTTCAAGGGCACGGCGCGCTTCGACCCGGCGACCGAGGCGCCGATTGTCACCTACGCGCCGGTCCAGGACCGGGTCGCGTTCGTCGCGAAACTGGCGGCCAGCTGGCTGCGCCTCAAGCGGACGCCGGCGGGAAAACGCCGGATCGCCATCGTCTTCGCCAATTATCCGAACCGGGACGGGCGCATCGGCAACGGCGTCGGCCTGGATACCCCGGCGGGCGCCATCAACCTGCTGCGCGCCCTGTCGGACGCCGGCTACCGGGTCGAGGACATGCCCGAGGACGGCAACGCCCTGATCGCGCGCCTGACCGCCGGTCCCACGAACGCGGCGCGCGCCGGCCGAGCGCTGCGGGAACGCTATTCCCGCACCGCCTACGCCGAGTATTTCGCCTCGCTCCCCGAGGCCGTGCGGGCGGCGGTCACCGCCCGCTGGGGCCCGCCGGAGCAGGACCCCTTCTTCGTGCCCGGGAAACGCGGGGCCTTCGCCGTGCCGGCCTTCCGGCTCGGCAACGTGGTGATCGGCCTGCAGCCGGCACGCGGCTACAATATCGACCCCAAGACGAGCTACCACGACCCGGCGCTCATTCCCCCCCACGGCTATCTCGCGTTCTATGCCTGGTTGCGCCGAGAGGTCGATGTCCACGCGGTCATCCACATGGGCAAGCACGGCAACCTGGAATGGCTGCCGGGCAAGGCGCTGGCGCTCTCCGCGGCCTGCTATCCCGAGGCGGCCCTTGGGCCTCTGCCGCACCTCTATCCCTTCATCGTCAACGATCCCGGCGAGGGGACCCAGGCCAAGCGGCGGACCCAGGCGGTCATCGTCGATCACCTGACCCCGCCGCTGACCCGGGCCGAATCCTACGGGCCGCTGGCCGATTTGGAGCAACTGGTCGACGAATACTACGAGGCCGCCGGGGTCGATCCCCGGCGCCTCAAGGTCTTGCGCGAGGAGATCCTGGACCTCACCCGGCGCATCGGGCTGGACCGGGACTGCGGCATTGCCGGCGCGGATGACGCCGAGGCCGCGCTCGGCAAGCTCGACAATTATCTCTGCGAGCTCAAGGAGATGCAGATCCGCGACGGACTGCACGTCTTCGGCGCATCGCCCCGGGGCGCGCAGCTCGCCGACCTGCTGGTCGCGCTGACCCGCCTGCCGCGCGGGCAAGGCACCGGCGATGCCTCGCTCATCCGCGCGCTCGCCGCGGATTTGGGGTTGAATGGCTTCGATCCCCTGGACTGCGAGATGGCGGCGCCCTGGACCGGCCCGCGCCCGGCGGCCTTGGCCGCGCCGCCGGGCCTCGGTCCTTGGCGCACCCATGGCGACACCCTGGAACGCCTGGAGGCGCTCGCCCGGGCGCTCGTCGCGGGCGAGACCGCGCCGCATCCCGCCTGGACCGCCACGAAGGCCGTGCTGGACTCCGTCGCGGGCGGCTTGCGCGCCGCGGTCGCGGCCAGCGGGCCGGCGGAACTTGCCGGCGTGCTCGCCGGCCTGGACGGCCGTTTCGTCGAGCCGGGGCCGTCGGGGGCGCCCACCCGCGGGCGGGTGGACGTGCTGCCGACGGGCAAGAACTTCTATTCGGTGGATACCCGGGTGGTGCCGACGCCGGCCGCCTGGCACCTGGGCTGGAAGTCCGCCTGTCTGCTTGTCGCGCGGCACCGCCAGGAGCAGGGCGCCTGGCCGCGCACACTCGCGCTGTCCGCCTGGGGCACCGCGAACATGCGCACCGGCGGCGACGACATCGCCCAGGGGCTCGCCCTGATGGGCGTACGCCCGACCTGGGAGACCGCCTCGCGCCGGGTCACCGGCTTCGAGATCCTGCCGCTTTCGGTGCTCGACCGGCCGCGGGTCGACGTCACGCTCCGGGTCTCGGGCTTCTTCCGCGACGCCTTCCCGGCGCAGATCGATCTCTTCGACTCGGCGGCCCGGGCGGTCGCCGCCCTCGACGAGCCGCCGGAGCAGAACCCGCTGGCGGCCCGGGTCCGCGGCGAGCAAGCCGCGCTCATCGCCCAGGGCCTGGATGACAAGGCCGCCGCCAAGCGCGCGGGCTTTCGGGTCTTCGGCGCCAAGCCCGGGGCCTACGGCGCGGGGCTTCAGGCGCTCATCGACGAGCGCGGCTGGGAGAGCGAGGCGGACCTGGCGCGCGCCTATATCGCCTGGGGCGGCTACGCCTACGGCGCGGGCGCCGAGGGCGCGCCGGCGCAGGCGCTTTTCGAGGCGCGGCTCAAAGGCGTCGAGGCGGTCGTCCACAACCAGGACAACCGCGAGCACGACCTGCTCGATTCCGACGATTACTATCAGTTCGAAGGCGGGCTGAGCGTCGCCGTGCACCACCTCGCGGGGGCCCGGCCCAAGGTCTACCACAACGACCATTCGCGGCCCGAAAGCCCGAAGATCAGGACCCTGGAGCAAGAAGTCGCCCGCGTGGTGCGCGCCCGGGTGGTCAACCCGAAGTGGATCGAGGGCGTCATGCGCCACGGCTACAAGGGCGCCTTCGAGATGGCCGCGACGGTGGATTATCTCTTCGCCTTCGCCGCCACCACGCGGGCGGTCGGCGACCACCACTTCGACGCCGTCTTCGAGGCCTACCTCGAGGACGACGCGGTGCGCGACTTCCTCGTCCGGAACAACCCGGCGGCGCTTTCCGAGATGGCCGGTCGCCTGATCGAGGCGCAGGACCGCGGCCTGTGGCAGCCGCGGGCCAATTCGACCCGCCCGCGGCTCGACGAGCTCGCCGGAACGGCGCTTGAGGAGGCCCGATGACCGACCCGGGCGAGGCGGAACGGAACCGGCGCGCCGACGAGAAGGCGCGCAAGCGTAAAGCAGCCCGCGACAAGATCCTGGCCGGCAAGACGATCGAGAAGGGCTTGCTCATCGTCCACACCGGCAAGGGCAAGGGCAAGTCGACCG